>CACYCJ010000133.1 GCA_902772925.1 uncultured Lachnospiraceae bacterium | reverse complement strand
TGTAGATGAATATTTCAGAAAAGGAGTTGTTATCGACAGGGCAATTAAATACTCGAAATCACGTAACGACGCCGCAATACTTCGGACGATGCGAAAGCTGCCGGTGTACATAAAATACATTGAGAAGGAATACGACATCCAGGTGCTTGAGAAGACGAAGAAAAAGGTTTGGAGAAAAAGAAAACGGAAATGTGCATAGACTCTAGATGCAAATGTGTCCGGTGGTGATGAATATGACAAAGCTGTTTAAAGCTTTTGAAAATGTACCTAAAAAGGATCGAGTCGCATTTATGAATGGTTTTAAATAACCGAACATATCTATAAAAACACGGAGGAACGAAGATGAACATAAAAAAAGAGTGTTTTATAAAAATTACAGCATGGTTGATGGCCTTTGTGATGATAATTACATTTATTGGAATTACTCCGATTACGATCAACGCTGAGGAGGATGATTTCTTTGACGAAGAAGATGAAGTTTTCGGAAGAACTATAGTCCACAGTGGAACTGATGGCGGAGTAAAATGGAAGGTGTATTCCGACGGATATTTGGAAGTAAAGATTACAGGAGATCTGTCAGGTGGTGAGGAAAGTCCGTGGGGTGAAGCTTGGCCTTGGTTTCCTTATAGTGACTCGATAAAGACCGCAAAAGTATACGGTTACGGTCTTAAACATGCAGATGGGATGTTCCAGGAAAATCATGCTGTGACATATATTGATTTCAGCGGATTGAATACAAGTACTGTAGTGTCTATGAACCGTATGTTTTATTGGGCAATTTCGTTAAAAGAGCTTGATCTGAGTGGCTTTGATACTCGAAATGTAGGTACCATGTGGATGATGTTTGCCGGTTGTCGTTCATTGAAAAAGTTAAATGTAAAAGGTTTTGATACAAGAAATGTTGGAACTATAGGTATGATGTTTTCACATTGCTTTTCATTGGAAGAGCTGGATCTCAGTAGCTTTGATCTGAGCGGAATAAGTGATGAAGAGTATTCGTTATACAACGCGACCAGTGCGGCGCTGGCATTAAATGGATGTAGCAGCTTGAGAGTATTGAAAACTCCAAAGGTAATCTCCAAAAATGAACATATTAATCTTCCCGGTATTTTTAAAAACAAAAAAGGAAAGAAAAGAACTAAGATTACTGACACAAGTGATGTCTACACCAAATATGCTTCTGAAATGCTAAGGTATTATAATCCGAATTCCGGGGAACATTTTTATACAAGCAGTGCATCAGAAGCATATAATATAGTTGATTCCGGTTGGAATGGGGAAGGTGTTGCGTGGTATGCGCCGGTAAAATCAAAAACACCGGTTTACAGGCTCTACAATCCAAATGCAGGCGATCATCATTATACTACCAGTAGAACTGAAAAAGAAAACCTTGTAAAAGCAGGTTGGAAATATGAAGGTATCGGTTGGTATTCTGACGATAATAAGGGAGTTCCTCTTTACAGACTGTATAATCCAAATGCTAAAGCGGGCGCGCATCATTATACAACAAGCTTATCTGAGAAAAATAAACTTGCAAGTGCAGGGTGGAAGTATGAAGGGATAGCCTGGTACGGAGTTAAATGAAAATAAGAAATGTTTGTGGTCACAAATTGTGACCTCAAAGAGAACCGGTACACGGTACTTTACAGGAGAACAGTAAAAACGGAAGGAAGACGACGATGCTATGAAGATTACTGTCAGGATCAGAACGCCATATTTTATAGTTGATATTGTTGGAATATTTTTTATGATTCTGTTCTTAGTGTGCAACAAAAGATTATTATTTAATGATTTAAACTCCGGAAACAAAATGTTTTCAATTGTTTTTCCTGTGATTGTTATCATTGTGTTGATCGTCGGTATTATTCAGTTTGTTTATTATGCCGGCAGCAGTATCAGCATTTCAGGGCAGGAAATAACATTAAGACGAATGTTTTTCTATACCAGAGTTATAAGCATTGACGATGTGTATAATTGTGCTGTTGTATATAATGTTATACGCCGTGTATCTGATGGTGAATACGGCAGCCACATAGTGCGTTACTCGAAAGCTACCATAAACTATGTAGGTGGAAAATCCTTTACTGTGCCCGATAATCTTTATACCGGCTGGGATGAGCTTATTGATTATATGGATGAGCATAAAAAGACTGTTACAAGTGATGAACATAGATTGACGGGTAATATTTTCAAGGATTGGAAGCTGTTTTAAAAATGTGGCGAAGAATATAGGAAACTATCCGGAATTTTCGGATAGTTCAGCCTTATCTAAAGAGCATTGATGGTTAATAATTATGAGTAATACTATCAGAATAAACAGTACAACTTCAAACGGAACAGGTCTGTCTATGTCAAACCAGGGAACAGATTGTTTCTTTGATCTGATACTAAATGCAGTATCAGGCCTTACTATGACTCCGAATCAGAAAAGACTGATCGAGTTTCTGGCGGAACAGAAAGAGATAAATCTTAACGCTCCGGGAAATGCTTCATTCGACATAGATGAAATGCCTTGGAATAATGAAACGCTGAAGGATGATGTGGAATTCATGTCAGAAGTGATTTCAAAAGCAAAGGACCCAAGCAGATGGAAAGATTTGGGGTATGAGCCGAATGCGGAGGTGGTGGTTCCTTGGCTGGAGAGGTTTGGGGAGATGATTGGTGAGGTCAGTGATAAGGCTTTGTAAAATGCTGTTTATAACTTATCAATATAGATATTGCTTCTATGATATGAAGGCTGATGGTTTCAATTTGGATGATAAGAAATATCTGTATGATTTTCTATCAATAAAAAAAGAAACGAGCAGCCCGCTTGAGTCATAAGACTGTACGGTAAAAACCCATTTCTCTTTTCGATTATCATCAAACATATTCACGATAATGTCAAGTGGAAAACTTGTTCATGATGGCAAGTAGAGTTAAGAGCAAGAGTAAAACGTAACAGCATTTATAAAGAAAAGGCAACCATCCAATCCCCGATTGGTGCGTTGAATTATGCGATGGATAAATATCAAATTATAAGGCTGCATTTGCTATTTGATTGTACAAATGGTGATCCGAGAAAAGAGGTTATTGCTTTAGAACAGACATATTATGCCATACAGACATATCGGCAAGAGGTGGCTGATCACTATAATCAGTTGGATGAAGAATGCTTCGAAAGTATAGATGATGCATATGATGATTTTGAGGATGATCCTGGATGTTGGGATGATTATTGATGCGAATATGCCCGGTGGTGACTAAAGTATGACAAAGCTGTTTAAAGAATTTGAAAATGTTCCCCAAAAGAATCGTATCGCATTTTTAATCTTGCTTCCGGTAGCCATTGCTGTAAGCGTACTTTTGTTCTTTATCATGATTGCTACGAATATACCAATCAAGCCGCACAATAAAGAATATGACGAGATGATATCCGAATACGGTGAACCATTTAAAGGACTTGAGCTGGGCAAATACGGTGTTGATAGGGATAAGTTATTAGGTGAACCTCACAAGGATCCGGACAGGTTTTATAATTATGTGTACTACGATTATAAGGTTTGGGGTATAAAGGGAACTATTAAGCTTAATACCACCGGTGATGCCGGTTTGATCTACGAATATAACTGGAGCCCTGATGACAGATCGGATAAAGATAAAATGAAAAAGCTGAATGAGCTGTATATATATCATATTGAGACAAATGTCCCATACTACTACAACATTACAGATAAAGAAATGCGTTATCGGGCGTGGTATGTTCAAGGTGATGAGTCAAAAGAAGTGATAAAAATCTATTATGATAAAGATGGTACATTAAGCAGTATAGATGCTTTTTGGTATCCAGATAAATGATTATTTCAGAGGATGGATAATCATACAGATAATCGATAATTTACGCGATCAACGAGCAGGGCACAGCGGTTGGCGAAATCGGCCGTCGGGAGCTTGCTCACGTAAGGTCGATTTTGACAAGCGTTGTATCCGGCGACTGCCGGATAGTGAGGAAGCTTTGCTTCCGAACGTAGCCGTGCTCGTTGTGGCTTAGATGTCGATGTCAGAGACATCCAGTTCACCAGACATCAGCCGTGGTAGCAAAGAATCTCTAAGTTCAGTCAGTTTAATGTTTTCTTCCTGGTTTGAGAGAATGGACTCAAACATGGGACATACAACCTCATCAAATGATTTCATAGTTTCAATAGACGGAATAACAACAGGAATCTTTCCAAACTGCGCTTTATTAAGGTTGACTATGGTGCTTCCACTCTGACCGAGGTTATTGATAATAATCGAAAGAGTTTTCATCAATAAATAGATGTAATATGGTGAAAAATTTTTTTTGGGTATTATTGAATTAATCTGCTGGTTTGTCTGACTCTCTTGAGACGTTAATGTAACTAATCCGGCGGTACCTATACAACTAACACATATTGAGTTACGAGGAAGCGTTTTCTTATGTTGTGATTCAGCACCATAAGATGACAGATATCGTTCTGTAGTAACAGCATAAATGTTGCCGTACATATCAGGTATCGTGATAAACGGAATATCATTACCATAATATTCTGACACTTTTGTTGATGGAGTCTTTCCACAGATTATCTCTTTGGCAAGGCCATCAATTGTATCATCAATCCAAGTGGAAGGCCTTTCACCATCAAAAGGATCATAATCGATGAACCATGATTGGTATAGAGCCCTCGCTTGCTGAAGTAAATTATCGCTTATAAGAAT
The DNA here is from genome assembly GCA_902772925.1 of uncultured Lachnospiraceae bacterium. Classification (GTDB taxonomy): domain Bacteria; phylum Bacillota; class Clostridia; order Lachnospirales; family Lachnospiraceae; genus Eubacterium_Q. Next base: position 139 of record CACYCJ010000133.1, on the reverse strand, counting down.
AATAAACCTGTATGTAGTGACAGTATAAAATAATTCTGCGTGTGAACGAAAAGAATATATTATGAATGATTTGATTAAATATAATATATCGGATGATTTGCATAATGATGTATATGCTATCATCGAGAATGCACAACGA
>CACYCJ010000132.1 GCA_902772925.1 uncultured Lachnospiraceae bacterium | reverse complement strand
TTCCTCCTCTGCATTCACACCTTTACCATTATAGCAAACTACTATAAATAGAATTAAAAGTGTCATAATTCCGGCGGTTATTTTCCACCAATTCCTCTTTGCTTTAATAACCATTGTTTTCTCCTCCTACTACTATTAGCTATGGTTATATATTATCATTACCGTTATATTTTAACCATACTGAAAATGCCTGTCAAACCATTTTTATGCTTAAAAAACCCTCATAAAACAAAAAACCCCGGTAACAAATGATTTCCATTCATTACCGGGAGGTTATCATATCGGTCCGGAAACGGGCGGGAGTGCTTTCATGCGTCAGCGTTCAAAAAAACCTTAGGGTAGCGGCCGTCTGCAAAGCCTTGTAAATGTTACCTTGTGTTTTTTCTTGCAGACTTCGCCCTTTCGGGCGTACCCACCCGTTTTCGGACCGATACGTTCAATTCTCGCTATAATAATTTTCGTAATTCTTCTCTATGATAGTAGGCATGTACCAATGTACGGTACCCCTTTTTCTTCATATCCTTGTAGCGGATACGGTATTTTGCATCCGTAGTCTTTCCTCCGCTGCCGGCATATCGGATGCAGCTTTGGGCACATTCATCCAAATCCCTCAAGCTGTCGACCCCGTTGATAACGCGGAATGCCCATGCCACCCAGTTAAGCTCATGCTCGGAGTTTTTGTTGATGAAGAAGTATTCGTTTATACGATCGATCATCCTCTGCTCTGCTTCTTCCTTCGTAATCCACCCGCGTCGTTGCATTTTTACAAGCTTTTTTGCGAAGTGGCGAAGCTTCCATTTAATCTTCTCCTGAGAACTGTCGGCTATATCAAAGTCGCTGCCGGAAACATTGAAGCCGAGAAGCTCAAAACTACCTCCGGGAGGTACGATCTCGGTCTTTTTCATATTGAACGTCAGACCTCTCTTATCGAAAAGTGCTTGAATATCTGCATAAAGCTCCTTTAATTCATCCTCACTCTTCATAAAGATTGCGATATCATCCGCAAACCGACAGTAATATGTGGCCCGTGATAATATCATCTCATCCATATCAAGCAGATATATATTCTCAAAGAAATTCGTAAGCGCGCAGCCGCTCAATGCGCCCGTAGGCTCATGAACCGTCTTCCCTTTTTCAATGAATTCTCCGCGCAAAAGAAGCCGTTCGAAGAAATACAGTATCTGCGGATCATCCTTTTCATAAAGAGCTCTAAGCTGTTCGCACAAGATCACCGGATCCACATGATCTCCATAGCCCTTTATATCCCCCTTCAAAACCCAATCTGTTTCATTACATTTAAGTTTTGAGATGGTACTGAATATCTCGGATATATGCCTTCCTATACGAAATGAATATAGCGAGCTTGAATAAAGCTCCTCATCGTAATCATGCATTACATATGCAATGTATTGCATAAGCATTTTTTCCTTAGGTAAAAACCTGTATACCCTTCGCCTTTTGTTCGAATGTCCCTTACGAAGATATATAGCCACAGGAATATCAAAAAAGAAATCCCCATCCATAAGCCGTCTTATATCTGCGTCGCATTCTTCACTGAAAATATACTTCTTAAGTTCAAGAATTTCTTCTTCGGAAGTATTTAAGGATGTCTCCTTTCTCTCGATAAACGCATTCTTCCTGTCATTTTTTAACATTTTTTCAAAGGTTGTCATTTTATCGCCTTCTTAAATTCATATAGTCCGATGCTTGCAGCATTACTGAGATTTATACTGTCCACATCCTTACTTTGCTCTATAAATACTCCGTTACAAAAGTCCGCATAATTATCGGGTAATCCTGTCGTTTCATTGCCGAATATCAATGAATACGGAGCTTCTGCTTTTATCTCTGAAAGGCACTTGGCATTACGAAGCATAAATGCATACCGATGGTTTTCCGGAAACCTTTCCATGTATTCCTCTATGGAAGAAAAGACTTCAAGTCGAACCTTAAGCCTTGCTCCCATTGAAGATCTGATAATTTCGGGTGACTCAAAATCCAAATTCTTTTCATTTTGGATGATCACTATGTCCTTGATATCAAATGCCAAGGCCGACCGTATTACGGCACCTACATTCGTTACGATAGCAGGATCCACCATCACCAGATGATTTCCGGGAATAACCGACCCCTTCGGTTTTTCAATCTCGGCACTCATACTGTAACCGTAACCGCTTCCTCCTTTAAGTACCGGATGCTCGTCAATAATAATCGAAATACCCTTAGCTTTCGCCTTTTCCAAAGCCTCATCAAAATAAGTCTCTTTTTTTGGAATATTCCTGACATAAATGCGTTTTATATCCACGTCACCATCTGTAAGAATATTATTTACAAGTGTAGGTCCTTTAGCAAAAGTATAATCCGATTCACGGTCATAGCGATAATCTCTTTTATCTGCTATCTTATCGGCAAAATGATAACACTTCCCGGCTATACCTCTTAAAATCTTATACATTACGCTCATTTTTTCAAGTTCCTTTTACTATTTATCATCTTCTTCCAACCGCTTTGAAAGATTTCTGATAACTATCTGCTCCTGATTGAAAATGTGCTCCGCCATCAGATCCTTGGCTTTTTCTTTATCTCCTTTAAGTATTGCTCTCGTAATTTCATCATGCTCCATAATGAGATTTTCATGATAGCTTGAATCCTTTACATATTCATAACGATACCTGTATACCTGCTCACGAAGATTCATCGCAAGACTTATCAGCTTATTGTTTCCGGATGCCTCAAATATAACATCATGGAATTTTTCATCCTTATCAACAATGGCCGGAACAAGCTTTGAATTAACCGCTTCCTTGAATTCCATTCCGGCCCTGATCAGCTTCTTTTTTCCGGCATCGTCAATCCTTTCACAGGCAAGCTCGACTGACATTACCTCAAGAGCGACACGAAGCTCCAAAGCATCTCTCAAATCCTTAATGGTTATTCCGGCAACCTCGGCTCCCTTCCTCGGAACCATTTTTACGAGCCCTTCGAGCTCCAGCATTCTGATAGCTTCTCTTACGGGAGTTCTGCTGACACCGAGGGTAACTGCTATCTTTTCCTCCATCAGCCTCTCACCGGGCTGGAATTCACCCTTAATAATAGCCTTTCTCAGAGTTCTGAAAACAACCTCTCTCAATGGTAGATAGGCATTTTGATCTATTTCTAATTTCATATTGTTTCTCCACTACTCATCATGCCAATTGGCACTATATCCATGCTGCGCATGTCTATAATCCGGCACTTTGTGCCGTATTGGGTCCGCTTCGCGTCCCGTGTCCTCGCATTCGCTCGGATAGGCGCTTCGCTTCGCGAATCCCCTACCTTCCGTACCAACCTATTCCTTCTTCTTTCCAACCGACAGATACAAGGTGATCATTTTCAGCCTTACTTGTTGTATAGTTGTGACTTCCGGCAGCTGCATTCGGGTTATACTGTCTGTAAAGCGGAACGGTCTTATCCTCATCGGAGTACCAGCCGATTCCTTCATACTTCCAGCCGACCGTGATCAGGCTGTCTCTTTCCGCCTTACTCATAGAATAATGATGGTCACCGGCATTCGGATTATAAAGTCTGTAAACAGGAACATTTGACCATGATGGTGCCTTCCAGCCGATTCCCTCATACTTCCATCCGACTGTTACGAGGTTATCCTTTTCGCCTGTATTTGCCGTATAAAAATGTTCTCCGCTGTTGGGATTATATAATCTGTGCATGGAAACTATCGTAATCTTAGGAATTACTCTTTCCTCTTTTTTTCCGCAGCCGGAACATTTCCTCTCTTCTTTACCCTCAGTGGTTTCGGTCGGTTTTACCGTCGTCTTCCAGTCACCGAACGTATGAACAGCGGCAACTTCCACTCCGATCCTGAAGTAACGGTTGAAAGCGATACTGCTTTCAAAAACCTTTCCTCCGCCTGTAACGGTAATCTTTGTATTTTCCGTAAAAATATAGCCTTCCCGGGAAACCAGACTAATATCTGCCTGATATTTTTTTCCGCCTTTAAATGTTCCTTCAAACGGAGTACTTCCGAGTCCGTAGCGTACCCACGCAAGATATATTCCGTTTTCGTCCTGTTCTATTTCATATAATGCATTATCCGCGAGAGTAACCTTGGGCGGGTTATTTACCTTTCCCCAAAAGATCTCATCATCTTTTTTAGGCACGGAAGTCTTTTCACCGCAGATCGGTCCGTCCACACTAAGACTTACTTCCTTCACTTCCTTTACCCAGATTGCATAGAGAGTTGTATTCTCGGAAATGAAGAAGCTGTCATACGCATTCTCCCACTCCTTTTCTCTCGCATAGAAAATGGTATCTCCTATACTATCCTTATATGTTGACCAGCCGTAGAATAAATACTCTCCTTCATCCGGCAATGTCTTTAACAGACCGTGATTTTTAAGAAACGG
>CACYCJ010000131.1 GCA_902772925.1 uncultured Lachnospiraceae bacterium | reverse complement strand
GAACCGCCGTAATAATTCTTTGTTTCGGGAGCGATCACCGTAACTGTTGCCTTACCCTCTTTAAGCGCGGAAACATTTCCTTTACTGTCAACATTCACACAGTCTCCTTCTACAAGATAGGTAAAAGCTTTTTCTCCGAAGCTTGACTTTGCATTAATCTTTTTCTTTTCTCCAACCTTCATAGTCATATCACTTGCGGTAACAGTCTGCTCTGCTTTTGTGATACAAACGGTTGCTTCTCCTTTTTTGTTTGCATAACCTTTAGCAGTAACCTTGTAATAAACCGTATATTCACCCACATCATTAAATGCAGGACTCTCCGTCAATTCATAAGTTCCTTTTTCCGTACCATAGTAGACCACAGCACCTGACTCGGGTTCAGTCACATTTACACTTATTCCGTGTTTCTTTCCGTCATATTTTCCTGTGAATCCCTTTGAAGTAGCTGTTATCGGCTTCCCGGTAAATTCGATATGCTTTAATCCGTCAAGCTCATCTAATAATGCGTTTACCTTAATTGTTTTCTTACCTTGCGTTCCATCTGCATCAGTATATCCTGTACCGGAAATCTCATTTGAAAATGAATCGCAGTATCCTGCGATCATAGAGCCGTACGCCACAGCACTTTCAAGACCGCTGTTGATCGTTATATCGTCACAGCATATCCCGCAACTGTAGGTATTTACATATTCGGTTTCTCCTCCTGCAGCCAGAACACTTCCACCGGACACGGTAACATTTCCCAGTCTGCTGTAAATACCCATCGTTGCATTCGACGGATCCGGTTCCGGACTGACATCTCCGCCATAGGCAATCAGTGTACCATCAGTAATCTCAAAATCTCCGTCAAGATATATTCCCAAAGACCAGCCATTGCTATAACTATTATTATCCTCTCCGTACAGATTGGTCTCGCCACCATTTATCGTCATATTTCCAAGGATCATAACACCAAATGAATTTTTTGCATAACCTCCGTAGCTTTTCAATCCACCGTCGTTGATCACTAAATCTTTCGTTGTATATATTCCTGTACTTATGGTTGTGGCTTCATCCGGATACAAGAACAGAAAACCACTGTTAATGGTCATTGTTCCGCTGACACTTATGCATTTATGAGTAGTAAGCACATGGTCTTCATCAAACCCGTTGGTGATAATCTCAAGAACTGCATCACCGTCTTCATCCTCTTCGCCTTCAAAGGTTAAATCCGCACAGTTAGAAAAAATACCGTATATAGCTGTAGAATCCGATTTTGCGATAGCATTAATGTAATTATAGCCGATAAACCTTATAGTCAGGTCATTTTGTCCGTAATAAGATATTGCACTGCTGTCTCTGTTAACTTCACCATCATAATGATAATCATTCAAGGTGAGAACGCTGTTTTCCGGATCATAGCTCCAGCCTTCACCGGATGTATTTTCGCTTGTAACTTCATTGTTACCCATATACAGGTAATAACTGACAGCCTCTGCCTTAGCGGTAATACCGTTCACTGAGAAAACTCCGGTTGCTAATGCGATCGTAAGAATTATGCTAATGATTTTTCCTCTTAAACCTTTCATAAAAAACTTTCCTCCTGTTTAATCACATTTCCCATTCACTACTAACGGCGGGACCTCCGCGCATGCAATGATACGCGGTCCCCCGTGTATTACTTCATTGGCACATATCCATGCTACGCATGTCTATAATCCGGCACTTTCGTGCCGTATTGGGTCCGCTTCGCGTCCTGTGTCCTCACTTCGTTCGGATAGGCGCTTCGCTTCGCGAATCCCCTACCTGCCATACCATGCTATTCCTTCTCCTATCCAGCCTGCATCGATAAGTGCCTTTGTTTCCGACTCACTTGTTGTGTAATGGTGTGCGCCGGCTTTTGCATTGGGATTGTACAGCCTGTATAAAGGTACAGCCTTAGCATCGTCAGAGTACCAGCCGATACCTTCGTATGCCCAGCCTGCTTTTTCAAGTGATTCTTTCTCGGATCTGCTTATAGTATAATGGTGGTCGCCGGCGTTTTTATTGTAAAGTCTGTAAACCGGTGTCTTTGAGTATGCAGGAGCCTTCCATGCAAATCCTTCGTACTTCCAGCCTGCCTTTACAAGTGTATCCTTTTCGGCTACGGAAGCAGTATAGAAATGCTCTCCGCTGTTCGGATTGTAAAGTCTCAGCATGTCGACAGTCTTTTCAGCAACTGTTACCTTTATCTCAGTCGATCCGGCATTGTAGTGCTTTGTCTTCGATGCCGTAATGATAACGGTTGCCGTTCCTG
>CACYCJ010000130.1 GCA_902772925.1 uncultured Lachnospiraceae bacterium | reverse complement strand
GGATTATGCCAAGTAAGTACTTGTTTAATAATTTTAATAATAAATGCCTCCACGAAAGTGGAGGTATTTTATTCCTCAGTGAGTATTCTTCAAAGTATTATTCTTTCAGTTTTTTTAGTGGAAAGGTATTAAAAAATGGATAAAAGCTTTAAACTGCTCTCAAAGGATATCGCCTATGAGGGGAACAGGTTAAAAATGTATAATGAATGGCTTGAAAGACCTGACGGTGTGACTGTAAGCTATGATCTGATCGGAAACAAAAACGGAGCTGCGGTCCTTCTTGTCGATGATGACGGAAGCTTTATAATGATAAGGCAATACAGAAACTCCGTAAATAAAATGAGCATTGAAGTGCCCGGAGGTTCAAAGGAAGAAAATGAAAGCTACGAAGAATGTGCTGCCAGAGAGGCAGTAGAAGAGACGGGATACCTTCCGCAGAAGCTTGAACTGATATGCGAGAGTTCATCGGCAGTTGCCATACTGGATGAGATCAGCTTTCTTTACATCGGGAAATGCTTAAAAAAGAAAGAGACACATTTTGATCCCGATGAATTTATAGACATTATAAAGCTTACTCCCGACGCGGCGCTTGAAATGATAAAAAGCGGCGAAATAATCGACAGTAAAACCATTATTTTGGTGTATGCTTATCTTGCGGCAGACAAATAACACAACACATTATATTTATTACAAAAAAGTTATAAAAATTTTAAAAATTTTTTACACAATATCTTGTGTTTGTTACAAACAATCGACACAGAGTATTGCGAAAAATGGCTTAAAATAAGGCTTTTGTGAGGGATATTTGAAAAAAATTATGTTGAAATTATGTAAATTAAATACTATACTAACTAAACGGAATAGGAACTTTTAAAATATACATTGAGGGTTTTATGGAAAACTATATAGATCGGTATATCGAATACATCAAAACAACTAAACATTCAAGCGATAATACTCTTCAGTCATATAGGAGAGATCTTAATAAATTTAATGATTATCTTCTTTCGCATGATTTCCTGGATATAAGAGAGGTGAATTCTACAACTCTTAATTCTTATGTTATTCATATGGAAAAAGAGAAAATGTCTGCTTCTACCATTTCGAGAAATATCGCAAGCATAAGATCCTTTTATAATTATCTTATTTCAATTGGAGAGATAGACTCCAATCCGGCAGTTTCGCTCAAGGCTCCAAAGGTTGAAAAGAAGGTTCCCGATACGCTTACCATTGATGAAGTAAACCTTTTACTTTCTATGCCCGGAAATTCCACTAAAAAGGAAATCCGTGATAAGGCTATGCTTGAGCTTCTTTATGCTACGGGAATGAGGGTTTCCGAGCTTATATCTCTTAAGATTACCGATGTACATTTGAATCTTGATTATATCGAATGTACCGATAACGGTAAGAAAAGGATAATCCCCATAGATAATGTCGCTAAGGTGGCTCTTGAGGATTATATAAAGAATGCAAGAAGTGAAATGTGTCCTGAGTCGGCTTATCTTTTCTCGAATGTCAAGGGTGAAAAGATGTCAAGACAGGGCTTTTGGAAGATTATAAAATATTATGCGGCTAAGGCAGGTATCAAAAAGGATATAACTCCTCATATGATAAGACATTCCTTTGCTTCGCATATGATCGGCAATGGTGCCGATATAAAGGCTGTGCAGGAAATGCTTGGCCATGCGGATATATCTTCGACTCAGATATATCTCGGAAATCGAAAAAACAGGCTCAAGGAGGTCTACGACAAGGCTCATCCCAGAGCAAGGAAAGGTGAATGATATGTCCGGTTCGGTATTTGGCAAGTGTTTTACCGTTACAACCTGGGGAGAATCTCACGGTAAGGCTTTGGGCGCCGTAATTGATGGCTGCCCGGCCGGTGTAAAAATTGATGAAGAATATATTCAGAGCTTTATGGACAGGAGAAAGCCGGGAAGCTCCCGATATGCAACGAAACGTGTCGAGTCTGATAAGATAGAGATACTTTCGGGGGTATTTGAGGGAGTTACAACAGGTGCTCCTGTTTCTCTTATTTTATATAATGAATCTCAGCGTTCCCATGATTATTCTGATATTGCCCATGTTTACAGACCGGGTCATGCGGATTATACCTATGATGTGAAATACGGTATAAGAGATTACAGAGGCGGAGGAAGATCCTCCGGTCGTGAGACATCAGCCAGAGTTGCGGCAGGAGCTGTAGCGATAAAAGCCTTGTCTGAGCTCGGAATCTCATTTCTCACTTATGTGAGCAGTGTGGGTGATATTTCCTGTGATGATAATAATTTCGATAAAGACTTTATAAATCAGAATGAGCTTTATATGCCCGACAGGGCTGCTTATGAAAAAGCAAGGGCATATCTTGATGAGGTTGCTTCAAAGGGGGATTCGTCCGGTGCTGCTGTAAAATGCATTGTGAAAGGTGTTCCTGCGGGAATCGGTGATCCCTGTTTCGATAAGCTTGACGCCCGTATAGCAGGCGCTCTTATGTCCATCGGTGCCGTAAAGGCTGTTGAAATCGGAAATGGTATAGAAGCTTCCCGTTCAAGGGGTTCACTTAATAATGACGGCTTTTGTGCAGAGGACGGAAAGGTTTTTAAGAAGACAAATAATGCCGGAGGAATACTGGGCGGTATAAGCGACGGATCGGATATTGTTATCAAGGCACATTTTAAACCTACACCGTCAATATATTCAGAGCAAAGTACCGTTAATTCCGATATGGAAAATGTGAAGATTAACATAAAAGGCCGCCACGATCCAATAATCGCCCCGAGAGCTGCAGTGGTTGTCGAAGCCATGACAGCACTTTCCATACTGGACCTTCTGCTTTGCGGAATGGGTTCAAAGATGGAAAATGTGTTGAAGGTTTATAATAATTGAATAATATCTTAATGAAAGTACGGAGTGGCAAGCCACTCCGTTCAGACTGTAGACAAAG
>CACYCJ010000129.1 GCA_902772925.1 uncultured Lachnospiraceae bacterium | reverse complement strand
AGCGTAAAGCACCATAAAGATTATTATCAAATACTTTGCTATTATCGAAGCAGCAATACTCATAAAATTGACCTTTCGATATGACCTGTAGTAAAGGGATAAGCAGCAGCCTTTTTATCCCGGAATGTTTCGAGAACCTTAAGAGTGCTCTCGAAATCTTCAATCGTAAACTCAAGTCTTATATTTTTAAATTCATTTATATATTCATGCAGGCTTAGCGGTCTGTCACTTAAAATGACATCATAATCCCTGTCGGAATATTTTATAACGGGATAGCTTCTATCATTTGATTTAAGACTTCTTATGATCATATTATCTCCTGACCTTTTTCCGTTTCCCTTAATGTCATCGGAAATTACATCCTGAGCCGTGATCATATATTCGGTATAACCGTATGCCTTTAATTCAAGAGGCGGCATTTTAATAAGTGTATTTTTGCTCTGCTCCTCCGAATATGAGCATTTTATATCCTCACTTATGGTTTTGTAAAGCTTATATGCTTCATCATTGAATACGTAAAGTGAAGAAGCTCCTGCTATCCGTAAATTCTTAAGCTTTTTATCCGAAAGAACCTTAAAAAGATCATCGGGATTTCTGACGAAGACTCCTTTTATCTTACCTTCCGAGGCAGCACGGATCACATTTTCGTAGTGCGAGTTATAGATATCATTATCCCTGTAAATATGCGGAAGTGCGATATAAATATCACCTAATCTTTCCGCTTCCGGACGGTCGATATATGACTGGCAGCTTTCAAAGAGAGAAATATCGATATATGCTCTGTCCACGATTTGCTCGCTTTTATAAAATGCGTCAAGCTGAGGTTTTCTGCTTATAAGCACCGACAATGCTCCATCAGATGCGTCATATACTTCAGTTATGTCTGATAAAGCAGCTGCATATGATTTGTCATTTTTGTGCGCCAAGTCATCATGAACCGTTCTGACATAGGAATTAATAAGCTTTTCCTCAAGCAAAGCGGCAGCCGATCTTCGCATCTCATTTACCGAAGTGATATTTATAAAGACATCATCTTCGATTTCGGCTTCAAGCTCCGAAAGATAAAAGGGGGTATCCCCGAGCTTTTTCAATTTATCAAAAAGTATTTCCTTTGTAACGGGACTTTTTTCGGCTTTGCTTACGACATCACCGAAAACCTTAGCCTCGACATTTTCATTTTCGGTCCGGATGCCTTCCGAGCTGAACCGCATTCTTAATAATGCCTGCTCTCCTTTTTTAAGACTTATATAGGCTTTTACCGGTCTTTTAAGCTGTTTACCGATAACCTGAGTATCAAGATAGTTTTTTAAAGCTTCGGATCTGGTTCTGTAAACAGTGGAATTCTTTTTTATAAGTCTCGTAATCGGGGCATTCAGAGTAATATATGCGCCTTTTTTACAATCCTTGTCCGATGTAAGACTAACTTCTTCTTTTCCGGCATATACGGAAAGAAGATCCTTTTTATGAATATCAGTCAAAGCCTTAAAGCTTATCGTTCCTTTTTTTATGTCCGAAATCTCTCCGACTTTAATTCCGCTTCTTCCGGGATTTTTTGTCTCAAGCATTTCATGCCCGTTAAAGCCTTTATAATAACCGCCGAAGAAATTTCCTCTGCTGAAGGTTTCGCGGAGCTTATTATTATATCTCTCAGCCTTATCGTACGAAAAGCAGCCTTTATAATAATCAAGAGAAAGCTCCTTATAAGCCTCCACTGCCATTGCTGTATAGTATTCGTTTTTCATTCGTCCTTCAATCTTGAAGGAATCGATTCCTGCATCCAGAAGAATCGGAATCTGTTCCACGGTGCACATATCCTTCATGGAAAGAACATGTCCACTTTTAAATTCCATTCTGCAAGGCTGGGCACATCTCCCCCTGTTTCCGCTTCTGCCACCGTTAAATGAACTGAAGAGACACCTGCCGCTGTAGCAAAAACACATTGCTCCATGGACAAAGCTTTCAATCTCTATATCTACAGAATCCTTTATTTTTTTAATCTCACCTATGGTAAGCTCTCTGGCAGGTACTATCCTTGAGATGCCAAGCTCCTTTAATCCGGCAGCTGCATACTTCGAGCATATACTCATCTGAGTACTTGCATGAATGGGAAGTAACGGGAAGTTTTCCTTAAGAAAACTCACGATACCCATATCCTGTACAATTACTCCATCGAGACCTGCCTTATAAAATGGCAAAAGAAATGGATATACGGAATCCATTTCTTCATTCATTATAAGTGTATTTAATGTAAGATAAATACGAACTCCATAAGAATGCGCATAAGAAATCGCAGTCAGCAGCTCATCCTCATCAAAGTTTTTGGCATAAGCCCTGGCACCGAAGCTTTTACCTGCAAGATATATGGCATCTGCACCGGTATTCACGGCAGCCTTAAGGACAGTCATGGATCCGGCAGGAGCAAGTATTTCTACTTTATCCGGCATTATTTCTTTTCCTTTTCAGCTTCAAGCTGTACTATTTTCTTCTGAAGACTGTTAACCTGTTCCTTGTATTCCTCAACCATTTTAAGAGCTGCTTCATGCTTTATCTGAGTTTCTATTACCTCATGACGAAGATCGTAAAGCTGCTGCTCTTTTTCGGAATCATCCTTGGCAACCTTATCGGCACGCTGTTTTGCCTTGAAATAATCATCGGCAATATTAATGGAAAGAAGCATTCCCTGATATTCGGAATTCATTCTTCTGTATTGCTCGGAAGTTCTGCATTCGGAAATCTTACCGTTGATATATGAAGCTACATTCTGAAGGTACTCTTCCCCTTCAAAACCGCTTAATGTGAAAACCTTTCCGTTTATTACAACCGAAATATCTGTTTTTTGTGCCATGATATCCTCCAAAAATATTTATCATATATTTACTCTCGACATTAATGTAAAGCCATCTGTTTACTGAATAGGCCTGTCAAAATGCGTATAACAAAGTTCGGTCACTACCCTGCCTCTCGGGGTTCTTTTTATGAAACCGTTTTTAATGAGATACGGCTCATAAACTTCTTCTATAGTATCGGCATCTTCACCAATTGCTGCGGCAAGTGTATCAAGACCTACGGGACCGCCCGCAAACTTATCCATAATGGTAAGTATAAGATTACGGTCTGTGTCATCAAGACCGGAGCTGTCCACATTCAGTCTGTCCAGTGCATCCTTCGCTACATTATAATCTATTATGCCCTGATGTTCAACCTCGGCAAAATCTCTTACCCTTTTCAGTAATCTGTTTGCGAGTCTCGGCGTACCTCTTGACCTTTTTGCAATTTCAAGTGCACCCTCTTCATCTATCTTTACTCCCAGTACACCCGCAGATCTTATGATTATCATCATCAGCTCTGTTATATTATAAAATTCCAGTCTGTCAACAACACCGAATCTGTCTCTAAGCGGTGCAGTCAGCATTCCGGCTCTTGTAGTTGCGCCTATCAGAGTAAAACGTGGAAGCTCGAGTCTGATGGATCTTGCGGCCTGTCCTTTACCGAGAACTATATCAATTGCAAAATCTTCCATTGCGGGATAAAGCACCTCTTCAACCTGTCGGTTAAGTCTGTGTATCTCATCAATAAAGAGAACATCATTTTCGGAAAGACCGTTAAGGATTGCAGCAAGCTCTCCGGGTTTTTCTATTGCCGGTCCGCTTGTGATCTTAATGCTTACGCCCATCTCCTCTGCGATTATTCCCGCAAGAGTAGTCTTACCGAGTCCGGGAGGTCCGTAAAGGAGCACATGATCGAGGCTTTCATGTCTGTTTTTAGCGGCCTTGATAAAAACATCAAGGTTATTCTTAACCTTTTCCTGACCTATATATTCACTCAAGGAATGAGGACGGAGAGTCGCTTCAAGCTTCTCCTCCTCATCCTTAATAATATCAGTTGTTATGATTCGTTTTGGCATTTATTTTACTCCGTACCAGGCGAGACCTTCGCTCTGCCATCCTGCTTTGATCAGATTATCTCTTTCTGCAGCGCTTGT
>CACYCJ010000128.1 GCA_902772925.1 uncultured Lachnospiraceae bacterium | reverse complement strand
GCCTTATATCCTGTTTTACAGAGGTAACATTACCATCGCTTCATCCGAGCATCTTGTAGCAATGGTCGGATCGAGAGGACCGACATCATATGGGATAAGGGCTGCCGAAGAAATATCCGGATACCTGGCTGAAAACAAAGTCGTCATAATAAGCGGGATGGCATCAGGGATAGATTCCGTCTGCCATAGGGCGGCAATCGATTCCGGCGGGAAGACAATAGCAGTTCTCGGAAGCGGGATAAATGTGTGTTATCCGAAATGGAACATTAACCTTTATCAGGAGCTTATCGAAGATCATCTGATAATCTCGGAAAACGGACTGGATGTAAAGCCGTTTCCGTATAATTTCCCGATCAGAAACCGTATAGTCAGCGGGCTCTCTGACGGAGTTGCGATAATTGAAGCAAGAGAGCGGTCGGGTTCTCTTATAACGGCGGAATTCGCGCTCGCTCAAAATAAAAATCTCTATGCGCTTCCGGGAAGGATATATGATCCTATGTCAAAAGGAACAAATGCGCTTCTCAGGGAGGGTGCGGCAATGGCGATAGATTCAAAAGAAGCAATATTAAAGGATCTTTTGATGGAAGCGGACACTGCTCCGGAAATAAACAATATAACGGAGATTGATATTTCCGATAAAGAAAAATACGTTTACAGGCTGATCGGTTATGATGAGGTTTATATAGATGAATTGATACTTCGTACAGGAATGAAAACCGGTGAGCTGATGTCGATCCTTATAAGACTTGAGCAGAAAAAACTCATCAGGGAAAACGAAAGAGGCTTCTACAGCAAATGCAGCCGGCGGTGAAAATTATGAGCTTCTTGACTTGTGTAACTGAATAGGTGTATATTACATAGGAGTGTGTTCATAGGAGGCTTATAGTCTGATGGCAAAGTATCTTGTGATCGTAGAGTCGCCGGCAAAGGCAAAGACGATCAAAAAATATCTTGGGAAAAATTATGAGGTTGTTGCATCTGAGGGGCATGTGCGAGACCTACCCAAGAGTACAATGGGAATAGATGTAGAAAATGATTTTGAGCCCCGCTATATCAATATAAGGGGAAAAGGAGATCTGATAGCAGCTCTTCGCAAGGAAGTCAAAAAGTCCGATAAAGTTTATCTCGCAACGGACCCTGACCGTGAGGGTGAAGCTATATCATATCATCTTGTAACAGCCCTTAAGCTTGAAAATGATAATTATAAAAGAATTACATTTAATGAGATCACAAAAAATGCGGTAAAGGCATCGATCAAAAATGCCCGTGACATTGATATGGATCTTGTTGATGCCCAGCAGGCAAGAAGAGTTCTCGACAGGTTTGTGGGTTATGAGATAAGCCCGGTCCTCTGGAAAAAGGTAAAGAGGGGACTTTCGGCCGGTCGTGTACAGTCCTCGGCTTTGAAGATAATCGCCGACAGAGAGGCTCAGATAGCAGCTTTTATACCTAAAGAATACTGGACCTATGAAGTCGAGCTTAAGGATAAGAACAAGGAAAGCTTTGTATTCAAATACAGTGAGGAGCTTCCGGATGAGGATGCTGTAAAGCAGCTTACAAAGAGACTTGAGGGCAAGGACTATGTGGTTGAGAGTATAAAGAAAAGCACTCGTACAAAAAAACAGCCGCTGCCCTTTACAACAAGTACTCTTCAGCAGACGGCAGCCAGAAAGCTGAATATGACTACGAGCCGTGTTATGAGAATAGCGCAGTCTCTGTATGAAAACGGATATATCACATATCTCAGAACGGATTCGACCAGAGTATCCGAGGAGGCTGATAAGGCTGCAAGAGAGTATATAAAAAATGAGTATGGTGAGGAATATGTGATCCAGGGTGAACCGGTTTCAAAGAATTCCAAGAATGCGCAGGATGCGCATGAAGCCATAAGACCCACCTCACTTGAGAATAACGGTTCTTCGTTAAAGACAAAGCTCGGAAGAGATGAGCTCAGGATTTATTCGCTGATTTATTCGAGATTCCTTGCAAGCAGAATGCAGCCTGCAGTTTATGATAATATCAGCGTTACCGTTAAGGCAGGGGATGATTCCTTTAAGGCAGGCTCAAGCGTGATCAGCTTTAAGGG
>CACYCJ010000127.1 GCA_902772925.1 uncultured Lachnospiraceae bacterium | reverse complement strand
GGTAAGGGTATTTCCAAGTCAGGTGATATACTTGACCTTGCTGCAGCTAACGGAATTATCGTTAAGTCCGGTGCATGGTATTCATATAATGGAGATAAGATAGGTCAGGGCAGGGAAAATGCAAAGAACTATCTTGAAGAAAATCCCGATTTTATGGCTGCTGTAGAAGCACAGGTAAGAGAAAAGCTTTCTCCTGCAGAGGAACAATCTTCTGAGGAAGCTTCGGATGAGGAATAATTTATGACTGTTCTCCGGCCGTATCTGTAAACGGTCGGAGAATTTTATCATATAAACAACGGAGGTATATTTGAAATACATAAAGATAAGGCATATCAAAACTAAATATATGATTTATATCGATGACGAGGCATTAGGCCCGTTATACCAAAGTGATATAAGTAATCTGGAGCTTACGGATGAAAGTGAGATAAGTGATGAAAAGGCGGACAAGGTCATTGACTGTGTTTACCGCAGGGCTTCAAATTATATAATGAATTTACTTGAAAAGAGTGAGATTGCTGTTAATGATGTGAGGTTCAAGCTGAAGTACAGAGGCTATAATGATGAGATTACCGAGCGTGTCATTTCCATGCTTTATGAGTATAATTACCTCAATGATGAAAGATACGCCGAGGTTTATACTAGAAAGTACTGCACTCAGAAGAGTAGAAACATGATATTAAGGGAGCTTAAGCAGAAGGGAATAGATTCGCCGGATGCGCTGCGCATTATAGACGAATTGCTTGAGCAGGAAGAGGTTGATGAGGCGGAAATAGTAAGAAAGCTTATCGAAAAGAAGTACGGCAATCCCGATCTTTCGGATGAAAAGACAAGAATGAAGGTAATATCATATCTGGCCAGAAGAGGATTCCGTCTGAAGGATGAATATTTGTATGATTGAATAAATTCTTTTGCATGAGGTGCTTAAAAATTTGTTTGATATGACTAAGTATTACTTGACATAAGTAGAAAAAAACTTTAATATAACAGTGTTGTGCTTTTTGCATAATATTAAAATTTAATAAGGAGGTGCTCCTGTGGATCACGGTTTGACCATAGTCATTTACGCTGTGATTGTTGCAATCTGCATTGTGATCACCTGGTTTGTAGCTATAGCTTACAGAAAGAATATCGCTGAAGCTAAAGTCGGCAAAGCAGAAGATAAGGCTAAGCAGATAGTTGATGACGCAGTTAAAGAGGCTGAGGAGAAGAAACGCGAGATCATTCTGAGTGCTAAGGAAGAAGCCCTTAAGACAAAGAATGAAATTGACAAGGAAGTCAAGGATCGCAGATCTGAAATTCAGCGTATGGAAAAACGAGTACTTTCGCGTGAGGAGGCCATCGACAAAAAGTCTGCCAATATTGAGAGGAAGGAACAATCCCTTGCTCATAGGGAGGAAAATATCTCAAAGAGACAGGCTGAGGTTGAAGAGCTTTCCGCACAGAGACAGAAAGAACTGGAAAGAATATCAGGACTTACCTCTGAACAAGCAAAGGAATATTTACTGAGAACTGTTGAAGAAGATGTAAAACACGAAACAGCAGTTATGATCAAAGAGCTGGAATCCAGAGCCAAGGAAGAAGCAGATAAAAAGGCCAAGGAATACATCGTAACGGCTATTCAGAAATGCGCTGCAGATGTTGTATCGGAATCTACGATTTCACTTGTACAGCTTCCCAGCGATGATATGAAAGGTCGCATTATCGGTAGAGAGGGACGAAATATCCGTACACTTGAAACACTTACGGGTGTCGATCTTATCATTGATGATACTCCCGAGGCTGTAGTTCTTTCCTGTTTCGATCCCATAAGAAGGGAAGTTGCAAGGATTGCTTTGGAAAAGCTTATCGTTGACGGGCGTATACATCCCGCCAAGATTGAGGAGATGGTTGATAAGGCCAAGAAAGAGGTCGATGCCATCATTCGTGAAGCCGGAGAAAATGCAGCACTTGAATGTGGTGTTCACGGTCTTCATCCCGAGATCATTAAGCTGCTTGGTCGTATGAAGTATAGGACCAGTTACGGCCAGAATGTTTTAAAGCATTCTGTTGAAGTTTCCCAGCTGTGCGGTATCATAGCCGGAGAGATCGGTGTTGATGTGAAGATTGCCAAAAGAGCAGGTCTTTTACATGATATCGGTAAATCAGTGGATCATGAGCTTGAAGGCTCACATGTGTCTATCGGTGTTGATATCTGCCGTAAGTATAAAGAATCAGCTATAGTTGTAAATTCAGTAGCTTCTCACCATGGAGATGTTGAGCCTGAGAGCCTTATAGCCTGCATAGTTCAGGCGTCTGATGCTATATCGGCTGCAAGACCGGGTGCCAGAAGAGAAACCCTTGAAACTTATACAACAAGACTCACAAAGCTTGAGGATCTTGTAAATGATTATAAGGGAGTAGATAAAACCTTTGCTATTCAGGCCGGACGCGAGATTCGCGTTATGGTAGTTCCTGAGCAGGTCAGTGACTCTGATATGGTGCTTCTTGCCAGAGACATATCAAAGAAAATTGAAGATGAACTTGAATATCCCGGAACAATTAAGGTTAATTTGATAAGGGAATCCAGAGTTACGGATTATGCCAAGTAAGTACTTGTTTAATAATTTTAATAATAAATGCCTCCACGAAAGTGGAGGTATTTTATTCCTCAGTGAGTATT
>CACYCJ010000126.1 GCA_902772925.1 uncultured Lachnospiraceae bacterium | reverse complement strand
CTGCCTGAAGGACGGACGCACCACCTGCGTCTACCGTGTAGATGTAACCGACAACACAGGACGAAACGTCGCCCAATTCATAGGAACCGGCTACAAAACAAAAATGTGACAGAAGGATGGTTCTCTGTCACATTGTGTAAATAATAGTCGGCCGTTTTAGTTAACATAAAAATGTGACAGGGGACCGTCCCCTGTCACATTTTTGTTATCTCGAACACTTGTAGAGAAGTTCTTCCCATCTTCTGTCTACTTCTTCCTGGTACATAACGAGAAGGTTCTCATTTTCGGGTTTAAACAAATGCTTAAACCTGCCCTGAGTCTTAAGGAAGTCCTCTATGGGAAGCTTCTTTTTAGGCTCATAGTTCAGTATCCATTTTCCTTCAACAACCTCAAACAACGGCCAGTAGCAGGTTTCCACTGCAAGGCGGCAGATGTTCATGATATCAGGCGTATCGTATCTCCAGCCTCTGGGGCAGGGAGCCATTACATTAAGGAATGCGGCGCCTGGTGTATAGATTGCCTTTTCGGACTTTTCATACAGATCCTTCATGGTATTTGTAAATGTGGACTGTGCCACATAAGGTATATCATGAGCTGCTATTATCGACGCAAGGTCCTTACGATTCTGCATCTTACCGGCTGATACACTTCCTACGGGTGTTGTAGTCGTATCCGCAAACATGGGAGTTGCGGATGACCTCTGGATTCCCGTATTCATGTAAGCACCGTTATCGTAGCATACATAAACCATATCGTGATTTCTTTCCATAGCGCCGGAAAGTGACTGAATACCTATATCATAGGTTCCGCCGTCACCGCCGAAGGTTATGAATTTATAAGTATCATCTATCTTGCCCCTTTTCTTAAGCGCATTATATGCCGTCTCAACTCCCGAAAGCGTAGCTCCGGCACAGGCAAATGCATTATGGATATAACTGTCCTCATACGAGGTGTAAGGATACATAAATGATGAAACCTCAAGACAGCCTGTCGCATTTCCTATTACGGCATGATCTTCCTCTTTAAGCGCCCTGAGCACGGTCCTGACCGCGATGGCGGCTCCACAGCCCGCACAGAGTCTGTGACCGGGAGCAAGTCTTTCAGGCTTATTCATTATTTCTTTAAACTTATATGCCATTTTACTTCTCCTCCCTTGAACGAAGACCGATGTAACGATACTGCTCTACGGGCTTTCCGTCTGCAAGATCCATCAGCTCCTCATATACTTTTTCAGCATCTTCCTTTGTAAAGTCACGACCGCCGAGGCCGTAGAAATAATTTATCTGCTTTGCGGTGCAGCCTGCATCCGTAAGTGCAGCCTTTGTTTCGGTTCCGAGAGGTCCGCCCATTCCCGAAAAGCTTTCCGCTCTGTCGAGTATGGCAATGGCTTTCGTGTTCTTAAGCGCCTCTGCAATCTCTTCGCCGGGGAAAGGTCTGAACACACGAATTTTAAGAAGTCCTGCCTTGATTCCCTTATCACGAAGCTCATCAACGGCATCCTTTGCATTACCTGCCGCGGAGCCTATGATGATCATTGCGTAATCCGCATCATCAAGTCTGTATTCCTCGAAAAGGCCGTAATGTCTTCCGGATATCTTTTCAAATTCGGCGCATACCTTTAAGATAACTTCCTTGGCATTTTTCATGGCAATGCGCTGATTCATTTTTGTTTCCATATAGAAAGGACTGTTTGCATAAGGTCCTATCGCCATAGGCATTTTGGCGTTAAGAAGGAAGTTTTCGGGATTATATTCGCCTACAAAATTCCTTACGGTCTCCGTATCAAGAAGCTCTATATTCATTATGGCGTGACTTGTGATAAAGCCGTCCTGACACACCATCATGGGAAGCATTACCGAAAGATCCTCGGTTACTCTGTATGCCATGATAAAGTTATCATAAGCCTCCTGATTTGATTCGGCATAAACCTGAAGCCATCCCGAATCTCTTGCTCCCATACTGTCCGAATGGTCGCAGTTTATGTTTATCGGTCCGGTAAGTGCACGGTTAACCAGACAGAGTACAAGCGGAAGTCTGTCTGATGCGGCTATATAAAGCTCTTCCCACATAAATGCAAGTCCGCAGGAGGAAGTAGCCGTAAGAGCCCTTGCGCCTGCCGCTGATGCACCTATTGCGGCACTCATCGAGCTATGCTCCGATTCAACGGGAATGAATTCCGTATCAATCTCTCCGTTTGCAATGAAGTTTGATACCATCTGAGGTATCTCCGTAGAAGGTGTTATGGGAAATGCCGGCATTACGTCGGGGTTTACCTGCTTAATAGCAAGTGCAACTGCCTCATTACCTGACATTCTGTCTCTGATCGAAGCCATTTACAGTCCCTCCTTCATCGTTATAGCTTTAAAGCTGCAGACCTTGGCACATATGCCGCAGCCCTTGCAGTGGTCATAATCAAAATCCTGTCTTTTTCCGTCCTTTACGGGAATGCAGCTGTCGGGGCAGCACGGAGCACAAAGAAGGCAGTTAACGCATTTATCCCAGTCCATAACGGGAGTCTGTGTACGCCACTCTCCGGTCTTAAACTCTGCAGATCCGCCTCCGCCGTATATCTGATTGCCCATCGTCATATCCTGATAGGGAGCAGTCTCATTTACCTTGCTCAAATCTGTTCTACCCATTATTCCACCTCCGTAAATGCGATCTCAAGCGCCTGCATATTACCCTTTATGACCTCGGGCTTCTTTGCAAACTTGTGCTGATAGGAAGCCTCCATCTGACTTAAGAATTCATCCTTGTCCATGATACCGGTAATCTTGACAATACCTGCAAGCATAGGTGAATTGGGGAAATATCTGCCAAGTGCCTCGATGGATATCCTTCTCGCATCAAGAACATAAACATTTCCTTTGTATCCCTTGAGAAGTGATACTATCTCCTCCTTGGGCTTATCGGTATTGATGAGAATACCGCCCTGCTCGGACAGTCCCTTCGTCACATCTACGGTATGAAGCAGCGTCTCGTCGACTACCACAACATAATCGGGATTATAAATATTCGAATGCGCCCTTATCTCCTTATGAGAAAGCCTGTTGTATGCAGTTATCGGTGCACCCATTCTTTCGGGTCCGTATTCGGGAAAGCCCTGAACATAAAGTCCTTTATTAAATGCTACATCAGCAAGAAGAAGTGCTGCGGTCTTGGCTCCCTGACCACCTCTTCCGTGCCATCTGATCTCAATAGTATCCTTCATAATAAAACTCCATTTCTATATGAAATATGATAATTAAAGTCATCACAATGCAAAGCTGTCTCTGCCGCGCAGTATTATGATTATATCACTAAAACATTTCGTGTAAAGATATTTTTAAAAGCATCCTTCTACATAAGCGGTGCAAATATGCGAAGTACCGAATTTACAAGGCTGCCCCAGATACTTGTTCTGACATCCTCGGGACTTATCTTTTTGGAAACCCTGAAGGTTTTTTTCATATCCTTTTTCACATCCAGAACGGCCGGCGTATCATACATAAATACAGCATCCTCAAAATGCAGGAAGAGGCTTCTGTAATCCAGATTGATTGTTCCGACTATCGCTTTTTTATCATCGCTCACAAGACATTTCGAATGTATAAAGCCCGGAGTATATTCATATATTTCCACTCCCGCTTCGTATAGTCTCTTATAGCTTGATCTTGTAACTCTGTATATAACGGACTTGTCCGGTATTCCCGGAGTGATTATCCTTACATCCACTCCCCTTTTGGCCGCAATGCAGATAGTATCCGTCAGCTCCTCACTCATAATAAGGTACGGCGTCGATATATACAGATATTTTTCGGCCATGGAGCACACATCCATATATACGCCTTCGGAAAGAGGAAGATCATCGAAGGGATCGTCACCGAAGGGCTGAACATATCCGCTTCCCGAAAATGCGTCATCCACAAAGGTATGCGGCATATAGTTTTCGGCAAGCTTGGTCCTTAAGGTTTCGGATTCATAAAGCTTTTTATCCTTGCTTCTGACCGTATCCCACATTGTAAGGAACATCATCGTCATAGACCATGTTGCTTCGCCGTAAAGCTTTACTCCCGCATCCTTCCACCTTCCGTACGGAGAATTGATATTGATATATCTGTCCGAAAGATTAAGTCCTCCGGTAAAGGAGGTATGACCGTCGATTATCATCATTTTTCGATGGTCCCTGTTGTTGAGAAGAAGCGAAACTATCGGGAAAATGCGATTAAACCGGCAGCATTTAATGTTATGATGCATACCCTCAAGAATCTTTGAGTAATTGTGTGGAAGATACGCAACGCACCCGAAATCATCATAGATGATCTTTATCTCAACGCCTTCTTCAGCCTTCTGAAGAAGTATCTCCAGCACCCTGTCCCATACCTCTGCCTGTTCTATGACAAAGTATTCCATAAAGATGAAATGCTCTGCACTTCGAAGCGCCTCAAGCATCCCCTCAAACAGCTTCTCGCCGGTGGGATAATAGGTGACCTCCGTATTTTTATATACGGGAAAGTTCATTGAATTCATCAGATATTTAGCAGTACCCGCTGCCCTTATGTTCTTTGTTTCAAGCTCATTCATTACAGTGGAATTCTGATTCATATATCTGTCGTATTTGTTTTTTGCCAGAAGAACTCGCTTGTCGTAGCCTCTGCCCTCTCTCTTATCGCCGAAGAAAATGTAAAAAGGGACGCCGAACACGGGAACCACAAGGATGAGGAGCATCCAGCCCGCCTTGTATTCCAGCGGAGCGTGTCGGGAATTCAAAAGATAGGTAACGAAAAATACAGCTATGATATCCATGACCACATTTATCACCCTGTACTGTTCCGCAACAAGCCCGAGCAGTACTATGTAATAAAGGACCTGAACAACCAGCATAAAAATTGTCATCACTATTCTGCTGAACAGGAATTTTTTGTACCTTTTCATAACCGCACCACTAAATTTACATTTTTCGAAGAAGCTTAACCATTTCCTTCATTCTTCCGTCAAATTCGGTATAAAACATAAGCTCATCCGAAGACTGATATTCCTCGGCATAGAACTTCGTAAGAAATGCCATATGAAACATTTTTACCTTGTCTGTGTCCTCTTCCTCCCGGAGCTTTTTTGCCGCCATCAGAAGGAAGTTATGCCACATTTTGACAAATCTCTCATATTCCTTAAGATTTTCCGTATCTATCCATTTACTTACCTTGACCTTTGTACGATTTTTCATGGAGCACTCATTTATCTGAAGGAAATATTTGAAATCTCCATTCTCATATATTCTACCCAAAGGAAAAAGGCGACAGATACCGGGACGATACTCATGAATGGTGCATCGCCCGTTTTTATCTAAAAACTGACAGCCGACAGGTATCTTGTACACTGTCGGCATATCGCTGTCTTTTTCATATATCGGCTCGGATAATCCCGACATTCTCATATGAGGAAGCATGATCCCGTCCGAGAGTGATATCTCAAGCTCCTTATGAATGAGGCTGTCAAAGCTCCTTCCGAGTCCCTTTGTCAGTCTGAACATATCCAAGGGATCGATGGTAATGGTATCTCCCATATCCTGACTGCAGCATTTCGAACAGTCGCGGCAGTCATGGCAGTCCGCCTTTACCATATCATTAAGTCCATAAAGCCTTCCATCGGATATATCCTTAAAATCCGCATATCTTTGCATATTTCCACCATCCGGTTATCCGGCTCATTATTTTCTCTTTCCGAAAAGTCTGAGGAGATAAAGGAATATATTCAAAAAGTCAAGATAAAGCT
>CACYCJ010000125.1 GCA_902772925.1 uncultured Lachnospiraceae bacterium | reverse complement strand
GCCGAATTATTGCTTTTGCATTTCGAGGCAGAAAAAACCGGTGTGATTTACCACAACCGGCTTTGTCTACAGTCTGAGCCGGACAGTATATATACATACTGTCCGGCGTCATTTACGACACTTCATAATAGTGCCTTAAGGTTTTTATTTTTTTTAATAGTTCTCGGCATTTACCTCGAAGTAGCTCTGAGGATGACTGCATGCGGGACAAACCTCGGGAGCCTTTGTTCCTACTACGATATGACCGCAGTTACGACATTCCCAAACCTTAACCTCGCTCTTCTCAAATACCTGCTTTGTTTCAACATTTTTAAGAAGTGCACGATATCTTTCCTCGTGATGCTTTTCGATTGCCGCTACAAGACGGAATTTTGCCGCAAGCTCAGGGAAGCCTTCTTCCTCTGCTGTCTTTGCAAAGCCGTCATACATATCTGTCCACTCATAATTCTCACCGTCTGCTGCCGCATTAAGGTTTGCGATCGTATCGCCGAGCTCACCAAGCTCCTTGAACCACATTTTAGCGTGCTCTTTTTCATTATCAGCGGTCTTAAGGAAAAGTGCTGCTATCTGCTCATAGCCTTCCTTCTTTGCAACGGAGGCAAAATATGTATATTTATTTCTTGCCTGTGATTCTCCGGCAAATGCCGTCTGAAGATTCTTCTCTGTCTGTGTTCCGGCATACTTATTTGCCGAGGGCTTTGCATCCTCCTCTATCAGCTCAAGCTGTTCACCGGAAACGCCACATACGGGACAAACGGGAGTTTCCCCTTCCTTCACTTCAAATTCCGCTCCGCAAACCTTGCATCTGTACTTCATTGTCATATCCTCCTTTGTATAAATATTACAGGCTTGCCACAACAGCTGTGACACACCTTGAAAAACTATTTAAAGTTCACCAAAACAAAATGTCTTTCATACATATCCGCTGCATTCCTCTGTCATAATCCCAGCTGTGAGCCGCTCCGCCGGCGCACCACTTTTCATATTCACATTCGCTGCATTTTTCACTGCCGAGTGAAAGCGGTCTTCTGAAAACTTCAAAGCGATTTCTCCAGATATCAGTGAAACGCTCCTTATATACATTCCCTTGAATAACCTCCGGCCTTCTTTCTATATCCAGACAGGCACCCACATCACCATTTGCCATAATGCTTGCCACATACACTCCGGCATTGCAGAGAAAATACCATTTTCTCACTTCCCTTTCATATTCGAGTCCGAGAAAATGACTGCAGCCGTAGGTTACAGGCATCTGATCCTCACGCTTCTTCTTGATAAAGTCAAAAATGCGTCTCTGATCATCTGCCGTCAGCAGATATTCGGGGTAACGAAGCGCCCTTCCGATCGGCTCTATTCCGATGACGCGCCAGGATTCTATATCCAGTCCCAGCATAATCTCATAAAGGGCATCAAGCTCATCAATGTTTTTATGGTTGATCACGGTTGTTACCTGAATGTGATCAAAGCCACCCTCTTCTATGAGGTTATCTATGCCTCGCATGGCCTTTTCATAACCGCCCTTAAGGCCTCTCTGCCTGTCATGAGTTTCCGGAAGTCCGTCAATACTTACGGAAATGGTCCCCATTCCGCATTCATGCAGCTTCGAAGCTATCTCCTTTGTGATAAGAGTACCGTTCGAGGTCATTCCCCACCTGTAGCCTAAGCTGTGTGCATATTCCAGAACCTCAAAGAATCCGGGATATAAAAGCGGTTCTCCGCCGGTAATACAAAGCTGAAGACGGGAAATATCAAAGTTCTCCTTTACTTCATCAAGGATTTCCTTGTATTTTTCCGCAGGCATTCCGTGGGTGGCAGTCGGGTCGCAGCCACTGCCGCAATGAAAGCAGTTCTCGTTGCATTTCATCGTAAGCTCAAAAAAGAGCTGCCTGAGTTCCGGACTTGCATACAAATGTTCCTGTCTGTATTCCGAAAGCTTATCAAGCTGCGATATTTTTATTTTTTTTACATAATCTTCTATCTGTTTATCCATATAGCATCCGTATCATGGGCTCGGCGGCGGACCGTAGACTGTCGGAGCCAGATTGTCATTTGGATCATATTTCTCGGTTGTAGCTGTTATATCCTCCTCATCCTGCGGTTCACTGTCCGGAAGCGGAGGGCCGTATACATCTTCATTTATATTTTCTTCAGAGGTATAATCATCCGGCGGAGGACCGTATACTGTTGTCATGCTGTTCTGACATGCGGCAAATGTTAAAGCCGAGGCAGATAATGCCGCTCCGAAAGCGAGCTTCTTTAATGATTTTTTCATCAGTCTCCTCCTTTCCTTCCCTTGTATATGAAAGATAACATGGTCAGGTCATCAAACTGCTCAGCGTCACCCACAAATGCATCTATACTTTCCTTCATTGACTTTACGGTCTGCTCCGTATTCATATCAACAGTCCGATTCAAAGCCTCAATAAGCCTTTCCTCTCCGAATAATTCATTTTTCGAATCTGTAGCCTCGGTAACACCATCGGTATATACAAATATACGGTCACCTTCATTAAGAGTAAACTCACGGTTTTTGTATTTGATAATATCAGTTGACGCGATCGGCATCATGTGACGATATTTGATAAGGTCATATTTTCCATCTTTTTTCATTAAAGCAGGATGTTCATGACCCGCATTTGTCGACATACCTTTTCCGGTAGTCAAATCTATTATAGCAAACCATACCGTAACAAAAAAATCATTCTTATTTTTCTCACAAAGGCGCTTATTTACATCCGTTAATATATCCCCCGGAGTCCCGCCCTGTTTGGCTCTGTCGTAAAGGAGAGCCTTTGCATTCATCATAAACATGGCAGCAGGTATTCCCTTTCCGGATACATCGGCAATAAGAAGTCCCAGATGATCATCATCCAGCATAAAGAAATCATAAAAATCACCGCCAACCTCTTTAGCAGGATTCATGGAAGCCGTCAGCTCGAAATCATCCCTATCGGGGAAAGCCGTGGGGAGAACCGAAAACTGAATAGCTCGTGCGAAAGCAAGTTCCTGATCTATCCTTGTCTCCGCCTCCTTAATGTATGCTTTCAGAGTGTCAACCGTAGTATTTATATCGTCAGACAGGCCGTTAAATTCTCTCGTATTTCTGACATCCGCCCTTCTATCAAGGTTTCCTCTACTGATGTCGGCCAGAGAATCACTTATCTCCGTTATCTTCTTTATAACCTGAAAGTTTATAAAAAGATACACAGTGGCATAGAGCAATGCGAATATTATAAACTCGATCAAGATCATAAAAACAATAAGGTATTTTGCATCCCTTAAAACCTCTTCATAAGGAATTGTACCTACCAGATAGATATCATCCATCTTTTCATATGAGACATATACCTTCTCATCTTCAGCTTTGATCGTACTCAGCTCACCCTCATCCGTTTCATTTAAAATACTGATTATTTCAGCGTCCGGCTCCAGGTTAAAGTCTTCATTAACATTAGTCAGATCACCTCCGCTCATACCTATTATATAATAATGCACTTCATCTTCATCTGCGTACTTAAATCCGGATATTGCGAAGATAGTGCCGCTCTCACCAATTCTGTGGCTCGTCGGAACATGAGCCATTTCATACCTGTATATCTGAGATACCTCATCATAATTAGCTCCTGTTTGGATCATCCACCCGTCCTTTAGAAGCCCGTTTCCGAATTCAAAGTACTTTCCGATATAGAACATTTCAATATCATCGGAATAGCTTATCGGCATAAGCGGTTGTACATACCAGTTCATAGCATCGTCGTTCTTTGTATTTTCATAAAATGATCTTGACTGCTCACCCGAATTAATCATATCAAATCCGATATAATAAGGGTTTGTCGAATAGACGATAATACCGTTTTCATCTATGATATTTACTTCAAACAGCCTGTTTTCGGTTGCTTTCGCTACAAGAAAATCATTTATATCGGCATCATTCTTTGTTCCGTCGCCGTTGTAATCCCCTATTTTTGCTTCATTTACCGACATAAGTGAATACTCATCATCAAAGCTGTACAACAGATTGTTCGAATAGTTTACCATATCATTAAACAGAGAATTTTCCAAATGTATCTTAACATCATTAAACCCGTCAACGATAAGATTATAAGCATTTTCCTCCACTTTTTTTCTTTCGGAAAAATATGTGAAAGCAACGCTTATCAAAAACACACATAGAAATGATACTGTAAGCCATCTTCGTATCAGTTTTGAAAGCTTTATGATTTTTTTATTATTCTTCTGTTTTTTTTCTTTCAATTCCATATAGTCCTTACAGATTGTTAATTGCTATATTTTTTCCCTTTGTAAATAAAAGCCAGCATTGTAATATCATCAAATTGCTCAACCTCACCCGCAAAAGCATCGATTCCCGCTTTAACTCCTTTAACAACTTCTTCCATGTTATCGGAATCATTTTCGTTCAACGTTTCCAAAAGACGCCCTTCTCCGAACATATGATTATCTTTATCCTCAGCTTCCGTAACACCATCCGTATATACAAAAATACAGTCCCCTGCGTTAAGAGCAAACTCACGGTCAGGAAATTTCAAGGTGTCATAAACAGCCACGGGCGGCATATGATTATATTTAACCATTTCGTATGTGCCGATTCCGGATTTCAGTACAGGATGCTCATGTCCGGCATTGGTTGAGAGGCCTTTTCCTGTTGAAAGCTCGATTATCGCAAACCAGACTGTGACAAAATAATCATTATCTTCATTTTCACAAAGGTTTTTATTTACATCCGTAATAATCTCCCCGGGAGTACCGCCCTGCTTTGCCCTGTCATTTATCATCGTCTTGACATTCATCATAAACATCGCCGCAGGTATTCCTTTTCCTGAAACATCAGCTATCAAAAATCCGAGATGATCATCATCCAGCATGAAAAAGTCATAAAAATCTCCGCCAACCTCTTTTGCGGGAGTCATGGAGGCATATATCCCGAAATCCTCATTATCATGGAAAACACGCGGAAGCGCGGAATTCTGTATAGCCCTCGCAATGGACAGTTCCCTGTCTATTCTTGTCTCAGCTTCCGTAATATATTCTTTTAATGTGTCGACCGTGGCATTTATATCGTCAGAAAGGCGCTCGAATTCAACGGTTGTCCTTACCTCAGCCCGTCCCTCAAGATTCCCTTTACTTATATCCGAAAGTGATTCACTTATTGCCTTGATCTTATCCACAACCTCGCCATCAAGGAACAGGAAAACTATAACATAAAGCAGCGAAAAGATGATCATTTCGACTATTATCATGAAGCCCATGAGATAATAGGCTTCCTTAAAGGCTTCATCCTTCGAGATAACCCCCACCATGATCAGACCGCCTATTTTTTTATATAACGCAAAGCTTTTTTCATCATCAAACTCCAAAGGAAAAAGCTCTCCTTCTTTGCTTTTTTCCAGTCCTTTTATCAATGACTCCGTAATATAAGTATCGCTTTCATCCTGCTCAGGTATTTCCCCGGTCATACCCACAATACTGTAATAATTTTTATCATCACCATAATAATTCGTTGTTTCTATGGCTAAAACTGTGCCGTCATCACCTACTCTGTGACTCGAAGGAACGTAGTGTATATTATTTCTTTTTATTTGAAGAACCTCTTCCTCACCGGCACCTACCTGAAGCATCCAGTTATCCTTCAACAGTCCGAATCCGTTTGTAAAAAACAACCCGATGTAAAATGTCTGATTATTATCATCGTAGCTTATGGGAAGCAAAGGCTGCATAGACCAATACCGGTTATTTCTTGTATTTTCATAAAAGGTCTTTGACTGACTCCCTCCGTTTATCATATCAAAGCCACGATACTCCGGAATTGTCGAATATCTGATGATACCATTTTCATCTATGATATTAACCTCCCAAATACCGGAATTTATTGCCAGCTCGTAAAGATACTCGTTCACATCATCATCGTTTATTTTTCCGTCACCGTTATAATCTCCCAATTCCTCCACGGTTTTCGAATACAGATCATCATTTTCCCCGCCTTTATAAAGCAAATTCGTCGCCCTGTTCACCAAATCTGAGAACACTGTGTTATCCAGATGAATTTCCACATCGTAAATGGCATCGTTTATAAGTGATTCCGCATTATCCAAAGCCTTATTTCTCTCGGAAACCAGAGTAACGATCACAGTCAGTAAAAAAACACCGAGAAATGTAAAGAGAAGCCTTTTTTGAATCAGCTTTGACAGATTTAATACTTGTTTTTCCTTTTTTTTACCCAATCAAACCATCCTCTTATTTTTTCAGAAAAGTATTAAATAATCCTCTTCCCAACGATGAACCCAGATTTCCTCCGAGTTTCTTTCCAAAGCTGCCTCCGACAGTTTTCCCTAAAGTATTTCCCAACTCGCGTCCTACTGTTCCGGAAACGCTCCTTCCTACACTGTTGATCGCATTCTGTGTTTCCCGCGATTTTTTCTCCGCCTCTCTTTGGCGTTCCTTTTCAGCCTTTTCGGCAGCCCTCTCTGCCTCTCTTTCTGCTCGTTCCCTTGCTTTTTCTTCTTCACGAAGCTCTCTTTGTCTTTCCCTCTCGGCTTCCTTCTCGGCTCTTAGTCTTTCCTTTTCCGCTTCCTTTTCAGCCCTTTCTCTTTCCTTTGCTTCCGCAGCTTCCATCGCTGCTCTTTCAGCCTCCTCGGAAAGCTGTATATCGCGCCGTTCGAGAAATTCATAAGCGGAATCTCTGTCTATCATATCGTTATATTTTATGGTATACATGCTTGATGTTATGAACTCACTCCTTGCCGCATCGGATATCGCTCCCATAAAGCTCTGTGGAGGAAGCACCTTACACTTCTCAACGATTGTGGGTATTCCCTGCTCATCAAGCACTGATATAAGTGCTTCACCTGTCCCGAGATTAGACAGCTCATCCAGTGTCTTAAATTCCGGGTTTTCTCTGAAGCCCTGCGAAGCAGCCTTCAGATTCTTCTGTTCTGCAGGTGTATAAGCTCGAAGCGCATGCTGAACCTTATTTCCGAGCTGAGCTAAAACTCCGTCGGGAATATCGGTAGGATTCTGTGTTACAAAATATATACCTACTCCCTTTGAACGAATGAGCTTTACCATCTGCTCAACCTTCGAAACAAGGGATTTGGGTGCATCATCAAACAGCATATGTGCTTCATCGAAGAAGAATACCATTTTAGGCTTTGCCATATCCCCTTCCTCGGGAAGACTTTCAAAAAGCTCGGATATAAGCCATAGCATAAATGTTGCATACAGCTTCGGGCTCAGCATCAGCTGTCTTGAATCAAGTATATGGATCATCCCTCTTCCGTCAGAGCTGCATTTCATAAGATCGGATATAGAAAGCGCAGGCTCTCCGAAGAAGCTCTCTCCTCCTTCTGTTTCAAGAGAAACAAGCGCTCTTGTTATCGCAGCCAGGCTCTGCTTTGCAAGATTACCGTATTTCAGGCTGTACTCGGCAGCATTTTCACTCACATATCTGAGCATGGAACGAAGGTCTTTTGTGTCAATGAGTAAAAGCCCTTCATCATCTGCGATCTTAAACACGATATTCATTATATCGGACTGAGTATCATTAAGCTCCATGATCCTGCTGAGCAAGGTCGGTCCCATCTCTGAAATAGTAGTTCTGAGGGGAATTCCGCCCTTTGAAAGAACATCCCAGAATGTTACGGGATAGGACTTGAAAGCATAGCCCTTTTCGACAAGTCCCATGGATGAAACTCGCGATGATACATTTTCATTTTCCTCACCCGGCATTATAGTTCCAGCCAGATCGCCTTTAGCGTCTGCAAGAAATACCGGAACCCCCATATCACTGAAGGACTCGGCCATAACCTTTAAGGTTACGGTTTTACCCGTTCCCGTAGCTCCCGCGATAAGACCGTGGCGGTTTGCCATCTTGGGGTTTATATAAATCTCTTTATCATCTGATTTTGCAATCAGAATTTTTCCGTCAGCGTACATAATAACCTTCTCCTTCGTGACACAATGCCAATGAACCCATGAATTAAATTGTCACTTCGTGACACATCGCCAATGAACCCATGGGGTCCCAAGGCTCGAGCTCCGTCATTTTCTTATCGAAGAGTTTTATCACTTCTTCGTCAAGATATTTTTTATCTACAACTACCTGATATACAAATTCATCAAACCAGCTGTCTGATGCCACATAGTAGCCTTTTACTCCGACATCCTCGCCCCAGCTGTTTTCTATTTTCCATCTGTCGGGCTTTCCTTCCTTGTCAAAGTTGACACCGGTTATCACCATGGCATGATTCATTGCACTGTCATAATATTTAAGCCTGTCAGCCTTTTTAAATTTGTAGGTGGTATTAAGTAAGCCTTCCATGTCCAGGCTCTTCCTGTCAAAGACTCCTTCCTTTCTTGCAAGAAATTTCCTGCAGTCGGAGCCGAACCATACGGGAAAACCGTCCTTAAGCTGAGCAACTGCAGCATTTTTTATGATGTCAATATCAAGATTGAGATATGAAACAGGCGAACCCTCGATTACATTCCCCAGATATTTTACGGTATACATACTGTCAAAGGGTCTGTCGGGCGCATTGATAAGGCTCACACGGTTCTTTAAATCTATTCCCACATATTTTTCAAAGAATTCTACGGGAGTTATCCCGAATTCCTGAATCACATTATCATCCTTACTTCTTAAGGTAAGGTCGAATACTTTCGGCGGCTCACCCAATGATATGGCAAGGATTCTGTAAATCTCAGACATCATACCATCCTTCATTTGGGAAAGCATATCCTCGCTCTCACCATTAAGTGCGGCATTTCGAAGCTCTGTAGCATCCTCACGAAGCTTGGATGTAAGATACTCATCCATCCATCTGGAATTCTTTGCATTTTCGGAATCAGGATACTCTGATATAGGAACCACTCCGTATTTCACCACCAGATTAGCAAGCATATCCCACTGTCCCCCGTCTCCCAGCGGATCGGAATATAAGAAGCTTATAAGCCTTCCGTCCACAGGCTCTTCCGTGGTTGCAAGAATGCTTTCAAGGAAGAAATTCGACTTCTCAAGCTTATCATAGAAAAAAAGATAATTCTGCGAAAGCTCAAAGCTTTTAAGATTATATTTACGGATGATCTCGTATCTGAATGTGTTCAGTGCCGAAAAAATCCAGCATCTTCCACTCTGTCTCTGGTTCGTTATATCTCCCTGTTTAAGGTCTATGGAAAAAGTCTGAGGCAGCTTTGATGTTTCTCTGTAATCTGTTGCAGCCGCCAGAAGTCCGTTATGAAATGAAGCATTTGCCGCGATCAGATTGGCTCTGTCGCTCTGAAAGCTTTTACTGTATTCAGCCTGTTTTGAAATCGGTATCTCTCTCATTATGTTTGTTCCTTCCGTAAGAGTTTTTGTCGGTTAAAAATAATCCATTTGATTATAACACATTTTGCCGGAATGTCATAATGATAGTTAGCATTTGCGAAAAAATATTCAAGGTCTCATTACAGGGATCCGGCTTTTCTTTTGCACTCGATCGGATCATTAAATGAACACTCTTTTATTTTGAGTTTATTCACAACGGATTTTGTGTTATCATTAGCTGTGTTATGACAGCTTGCAAAAGTGTCAAGGATTATCCATAAGGAGTAGCTGATAGAGGTATGGGTAAGAAGGATTCCGGCAAAAAAAACAAACCCTACAACAGAAAAGCCCTGATCATCAAGGCGGGCATCATCGGCGTTGTCGCGAACTTTCTACTGGCGGCTTTTAAAGCTCTGGCCGGTTTTCTTACCAATTCCATAGCTATAACTCTCGATGGTATAAACAGCCTCAGTGACGGCCTCGGAAGCATTATCACCATAACAGGTGCAAGGCTTTCCGAAAAAGCTCCCGACAAAAAACACCCTATGGGTTACGGCAGAATTGAATACATCAGCTCCATGATAGTTACCGTAATAGTTCTCTTAGCCGGCTTCACATCAGCTGTTGAATCACTTAAATCAATTTTGTCACCCGGTGAGATTGTTTATGATTATTTTTCTCTTTTTATCGTTCTTGTATCCATAATCGTAAAGATATTCCTAAGTATTTATATGATAAGAACCGGAAAAAAAGCCGAATCAAAGGCTCTGATAGCCGCAGGCTCGGACTCCAAATTCGATGCCATACTTTCGCTGTCGGTACTTTTATCCGCTCTGATATCACTTTATTTCGGAATTTCGCTTGAGGCCTACATAGGTCTTGTCATTTCCATATTCATTATCAAGGCCGGCCTTTCAATGTTTAAATCCACAATGGACGACATTCTCGGAAAGCGAATTGACAGACATTTTTTAAGCGATATAAAAAAGACCATTTGCTCCGACCCGGATGCGCTCGGAGCTCATGATCTGATTCTTCATAATTACGGTACCGGAAAATTTACCGGTTCTGTTCATGTCGAGGTTCCCGATTCTCTTACTGCCGTTGACATTGACCTCATGCAAAGAAGAATCTACAACTCCGTATACGAAAAGCACAATGTGACTCTGGAGGCTATCGGTATTTATGCGCTAAGCAGCGAGTTTGACCCTCTTCGCGACAGGATCAACGATATAATCCGTAAGCATAAGGATGTACTCCGTTCACACGGATTCTTCTTTGATCCCGATGCACATATAATGCGTTTTGATATAATAATCAATTATGATGCCAAAAACAGAGATGAAATCTGTGAAAAAGTAAAAGCCGATGTACAGGCTGAATTTCCCGGCTGGGAGATCCATATAACACCTGACATCGACTTCTGAGCTTGTTATATAAAATCTATTTTTTCTTTTTACTTCAGTGATCCATTCTCCACTTTATGCTTCTTTGGAGATAATCCACGTACTCGGGATTTTTGCACATTCCCTTACCTTCGACATCCGAAAGCTTGGCCACATCCTGTGAGTTGCAGTATGTGGTTTTCATTACTATATTCAACGCGGACACATCCGTATCGTTGGATATGTATGTTCCGATTCCGAAGGACACATTTATCCTGTCTCCGAAATGCTTATATAAGGCAGTCGCCTTTTCAAAATCCAATGAGTCGCTGAAAAGCAGCGTTTTGGTTTTGGGATTTATTCCCAGCTCTTCATAATGAGCTATGATCTTCTCTCCCCATGCATAGGGATCTCCGCTGTCATGACGAACTCCGCTGAAAAGCGTTGCGTAGGTCAGCTTGAAATCCCGCAGGAAGCAGTCGGTTGTAATAGTATCGGTAAGAGCGATTCCGTTCAGAACTCCGTATTCCTTTACCCAGGCATCAAGAGCATACCAGTTTGAATATGCGGGATTATGCTTATGATTCCCCTGTCCGACACACATTATCCATTCGTGAGCCATTGTTCCCACAGGCTTCACATTATATTTTCTGGCCAGATATACATTTGATGTTCCGACAAAATTCGAACCGGGGAAATTATTCTCGGAGAGCTTCCTTACAGCCATATCCTGTGCAGCATCGGAAAGTCTTCTTCTGAGCCCGAACTCACTGAAATTCGAAAGCTGATATTTCCCTTCCCTGAGTAGAGCAACCTTTTCGTCAAGCTTTCTCTCGTAGCTGATAAGAAGCTCCTTATATTCATACTTCATGCGGAAATATACTTCATTTACTATGGCAAGAGTCGGTATCTCATACATCGAGGTATTGAGCCAGGTTCCCGATGTTTCTATCGAAAGACCGCAATCCCCTTCCTCGGTAATGGTAAATTCTTCATATCTGGGATGCCATAATCTCAGGAAATCAAGATATGAATTTTTAAGCCATTTAATGGTACGCAGGTATTCAAGCTCATCTTCCGAAAAATGCAGCTCCGAATACAGCTTGATCTGCCTTTTTATCTCCTCTACCATTTCATGGCTGAATTTTATGTCCTTATTTCTGCATTTAAAGGTCCATGTGGTGATATAACCCGGAAACTGGTGGTAGATAGTCTGCCCCATACTGAATTTATAAAGATCTGTTTCGAGTAAGCTTTTAATTATCGGTTCCATATTATCCCTTTCATTTTTCCTTATTCCATACTTAATCTGTCACGACGGTTTATAATAACTCTGATTCTAATAAGACTAATTGCTTTAGTCAAGTCGCCATGTTCATTTTTTTAGTGCAATCTCCGCAAAAATCAATTAAAATGTATGTAAGCTTAATTTCAGAAATACTTGCATTTTAACTCTTTGTTGTTACTACGGTATATATGGAGAACAGCCTATGGAAAAAGAAAAATCCATCGAAGAACTGGTCGTACAGGAAGAAGAAAAAACAGCCATAGACGATACCGGACGAAAGGCAGCCCGAAAAGAAGCTTTGCGAATTCCGTTCATCATTCTCGGAGCACTGATCTATGCCATCGGCATGAACTGTTTTCTGCGCCCTCTGCAGCTTTATTCCAGTGGTTTTATGGGCTTTGCCCAGCTTATAAGCGAGCTGCTTACCCGTGCCGGCGTAGATTTCGGAAACTTCAACATTTCAGCCGTGCTTTACTATTTACTCAATGTTCCGGGGCTCGTTATCGCCGCTAAAAAGATGCGAAAGCGCTTCATAATCAAAACCGTTTTTGCGGTAACGGCAGTCACGATATTTCTTTCGGTCATTCCTATACCTGCTTCCCCTATACTTGAGGATTATCTGGCAAACACTATCGTTGCCGGACTTATCTGCGGAAGCGGAATCGGAATAATCCTTTGGACCGGAGCCTGTGACGGAGGAATGAATATCATCGGCATGCTCATCATTATGCTGAAGGGCAAGGGCAGCATCGGTCATATAGGACTAATCGCAAATACTGTCCTGTATGGCATTATGCTTTTCATTTTTGATATTCCCACTGTTATCTATTCACTTATTTACTCCGTATTCAGTTCAATCGCTGCCGACAGGATACACACCCAGAATATCAGCACTCAAGTCACGGTTATCACCAAGCTCGAGGATACCAAGCCCATGGAGGTTGAAGTTATGGGAAGGCTTAACCGCGGCATGACCGAAATTGATGCAAAGGGAATCTTCACCGGTCAGTCTGTAAGGATCTTCTTCATATACGTTAGTAAATATGAGGTAGCAAGACTTAAAGCGATAATAAAGCATTACGACCCTCACGCATTCATCGTCGAAAATGAGGGCGTACGAATAGACGGAAACTTCCTGCGGAAGCTGACATAATGAATTCGGAAAAATCAAAAAAACAATAAAGCCGGTGTAGTTTAGTTTACCACACCGGTTTTTTTGCACTATCTGAAACTATAATCAGTTATTTTGCTTTACCCTGGTTTGCTACAGCTTCCATCTTAGCCTTAAGCGCTTCCTGGTCGCCAAGATAGTAATGGTTGATAGCATTGAAATTATCATCAAATTCATATACAAGAGGTACTCCTGTAGGAATATTTACTCCGATGATATCCTCATCTGAAATGTTATCGAAATATTTTACAAGTGCACGAAGTGAATTTCCGTGTGCTGCGATGATAACTCTCTTTCCTGCCTGCATATCCTTCTTGATCACATCATTGAAGAAAGGAACTGCTCTCTCGATGGTTGTCTCAAGACTCTCATGAAGAGGAAGAAGTGCGGGATCTATATCTCTGAACATTGCCTGGTTCTGAGGTGCCTCAGCATCCTCGGGCTTAAGTGCAGGGGGCTTAACATCAAATGATCTTCTCCAGATCTTAACCTGCTCCTCACCGTACTTCTCTGCTGTCTCACTCTTATTAAGTCCCTGAAGAGCTCCGTAATGACGCTCATTCAGCTGCCAAGCCTTATTTACGGGTATCCAGTTACGATCCATCTCATCAAGAATATGATTGAGAGTATGAATAGCTCTCTTAAGATATGAAGTATAAGCTACGTCGAAATCATAGCCCTCTTCCTTAAGGGTCTTTCCACCCTGTTTTGCTTCCTCATGACCTTTCTCGCTAAGGTCTACATCATGCCAGCCTGTAAAAAGGTTAAGCTTGTTCCACTCACTTTCACCATGTCT
>CACYCJ010000124.1 GCA_902772925.1 uncultured Lachnospiraceae bacterium | reverse complement strand
CCGTTATTGTTGTTATTATTGTTATTATTGTTGTAATTGTTATTATTGCCCTTGTAGCCGTTCTTGTTTCCGTGATAATTATTGCCGCCCTTGTTATTTCTTGCGTTCTTGCTTGCAGCTATGGAATATTCTCTGAAATCATCTCCGGATATAAGGAGCACGCCGGGATCTCCGTCCTTTTCGCGTCTTTCATTTGCGGCATTCATTGCCTTCTCGTAAACATTAAGGAATCTCTCTACTCTTGACTTAAGATACTCCTGAACTCCTACCTGGAATTTTTCAGAGGAATCATTTGTATCCATTGAAGAATCGCTGTGGTTCAGCTTGTTACGAAGAGGACCCATTTCCTCGTATGCAACAAGCAGCTCGCGAAGAAGCTCCGGCTTATCATCAAGAAGCGAAAAGGCTCTTGCACATCCCCTGTTTTCCTCGGGATCCTTTGTCAGCTGATCCATTCTCATATTAACAAACGCTTCACTTTTGGCGTCGCCTCTGAAGCTGTCAAGAGTATATCTCTTAAAGTATTTAAGGAAATAATGATCTATATTATTGAAAGCCCATCTCTGAAGCACATGTGTATTGTCGTAGCATTCCTGAAGTGACTTAAGAGTTGCTTCTTTGCTCTCTTCATCCTTTGCATAATAGAATATTCCGCTGCTAACTATCTCATCGGGAACTCTTGCTTCTATAATGGTAAGAGTCTGCTGATAAAAGTGCTTTCTGAAGGACCATTTTGCAAGTCCGAGCATGCTGATCCCGTCACCCTCCAGAAGCTTGCCGTAGTCCGCAATGATCGTCTTTTCGAGTAGCTCTGAAAGAATACCCTCTGTCTTGGTAGTATCATTTTCACGGGCACCTGCATATGCTTCCTTCAGCATAGTCACACCGGTCTTCAGACTGTCAATGTGGCACAGGGATACTCCGGCATCGATATAAGTCATGCCCAGAAGCATCTTGTCGATGTAGTCATTCTGTATACCCTTGCTTTCCCAGTAGGTTCTTATATTATCAACCTTGCCGTAATTGATGAATGCGCTAAGGCCGGATACAAGCGTGGAAAGCTCATATCTTTCTTTTTCGTTATTGTCTATATTATTTGCAAAATTGATCGGATTATAATGTGTTGTGATGATCTCCTTTACATCAAGCCCCTGATCATGCTCTGTATCCATCATCGACATTACACTTATGAGTGTATAGCCGTTGGAGCTTCCGGCACCCTGCATATCCATATAAAGATTGATATGGTCTGCATTGTCCCAGTTTACAGCTTTTATTATCGCGGAGATATCACCGATTTTTTCCTTTGCACCGTAGATTGAAGGAATGAAGGAAACCGTAAGATCCCTGTTCACTTCAAGCATAGTCAGCTTCTTTTCCGGCTTCATCTGCGAAAAAGCAATTCTTTTCAGCCATTTTAAATCTTCGCTTGTAAGGTCCGAAGCATAGTTTCTAAAAAATTCAGCAGCGGTTTTCCCGACGGAAAGATAATGGAATTCCATTCCCTTTCGATATTCCTTATAACGCTTTCTCAGATATTTTTTGCAATCCTCATAAATACTCTTCAGGTATTTCGCTCTTTCGGGATCCATATTCTCCAGAACATCAAGACCCTCCAGATCGACTCCGTCTTTAAACTGGCTGAGTCTGTATCTGAAAAAGCTGTAGTCCGACATTTTATTGATATCAATTCCCCAGTCACTTTTATCCGAAAGAGGAAGCGGACGAAGCTCGTCACCTTTATCGTAAGAAGCACCGCCTCCGAGAACGATAATGGAATCTATTTTTTCCTGTGACAAAATGTATTTTGCTCCGGCCTCGGGAGTCATGATCCCGTCACAGTAGTGTCTGTCCTTTCCGTCATCAAAGTAGAAATATCTGTGCTGTAATCTGTCTCCTTCAATGATTCCGAGTGTTGTAAGCAGTATGTTTCTTTCCTTCATTAGAAAAACCTCCCGTTAATTACTGTATAGCATTCGTTTAACAATTGATCTATATCTTTTTATCTTCCCATTTCCCTGACTTATATCTTATGAAATGGCATATCGCAAGCGTTGCCTGGCTTGCCAGCATACCGGTCCAGATACCGTATATCTCCATACCTACGGCCTTGACAAGGATGAAGTCAAGAATTACATTTACAAATCCGAATACCACGGTTGATGATATAAGGGTATATTTTATATCTCCGCAGGCTCTTAAGGTTCCGCTGAATACGATCTGAACAAGCTGTATGGGTATTATTATGCATATGAATCTGGAAATGTTAACACCTATCTGAATAACCGCTTCATTTGTAAAGTACAGTCCGAAGAACCATCTTGCGAGGAAAAATACAGAGACTGACGCTATGACACCCAAAAGCAGTCCGACGCCCTGACACATTAATGTATATTTCTTTGCAAGCTTGATATCCTTTTGTCCGATTGCCTTTGCCGAAAGTGTTACGGATGCAACCTGCATTCCCGTACCGAAACCGAAGGCCAGATTAAGGAGCGACATTCCTATCTGATGTGCTGCAAACTGGTTTGTACAGGACTCGGGATCGGATGCCGCCTTTGCCGCAAGGATACCGACGATAAGGAAAGCCAGTCTCTTCAGTATGTCCTCCGACATGATATTTGTACTGAATTTTACGGCTGATGTTATACCTTCCTTGGTGATACGATATTTCTCTTTTATCATGGTCTTGAGACTTATATAGTTCTTTTCGGGAACCAGAGAAATGATGGCTATTATCAGAGCCACGACAGTTCCGATAACCGTTGCGAGAGCATCGCCGGCAGCCTCCAGTCTGGGGAAACCGAGGTGACCTTCGATCAGGCAGTAATTAAAGAATATATTTACAGCCACGGATACCGAGCTTGTTATAAGTGATATCTTGGTTTTTTCGCAGGCTCTCTGAATACCGTTTATTATGAAGATCAGCGCATTGAAAATGAGACCGCCCATGACTATGACAAAATATGACTTTGCGGAATCAAAGGTCTTTTCATTCGCGCCGCACAGATTGATTATAGGCTTGGCGAATAATACGCAGATAACTCCGATAATGATCGAATAGGCGACCGTGATCAAAAGTATAAACTTCGCTATGGAGTAAGCCTCCGTTTTATTATCCTCGCCTCTTTTTCTCGCGATCAGCGCACTGACGGCTGCCGCAAGTGCATATACGGGTGCAAGCAGGAAATATCTGGGCTGTCCCGTAAGTCCTATTCCCGCGACTACCTCCGTACCGAGTCCGGAAACCATCTTGTTGTCTATCATCGTATTGATAACAAGAAGCACGCTTTCGAAAACCGCCGGCCATGCGAGGAGAACAGTTTTCTTTAATATCCCCTTATCCTCTTCCTTCATCACTATTGAATCTAAAACTTTATCTTCTGCTGAACTCATTTTTGTCCTTTCTCTTTAAATCCTACAGGATCTCACTGTCTGTCTTAATTATTGCCCTCGGAATGGCGTCCTTGGAATTTTTCCAGTCCGCATCCTTATTTCTGTAATCATATTTATCTATAAACCATGACACATCCGAGTTTACTCTGTCATAATTTTCGAAAAACACCTTGTTCAGTGCTTCGATGAATTCGTCATATGCCTTCTGACCGAGTTTTTTTCTTCCCTC
This sequence comes from uncultured Lachnospiraceae bacterium, assembly GCA_902772925.1. Classification (GTDB taxonomy): domain Bacteria; phylum Bacillota; class Clostridia; order Lachnospirales; family Lachnospiraceae; genus Eubacterium_Q. Next base: position 5,216 of record CACYCJ010000124.1, on the reverse strand, counting down.
GTCATACAGAACTCCGTAATGTGCCACACAGAAGCCACTGCAGCCCTTAAGCTTTTCGCGGAAGGACTCATCCTTTTTCCAAAGATAAAATATCGTATCAATATATCTGGGAAAATTTAAGTTTATCCTGTCGCACACAAAGCAGCTGCTGTTTAGTCTCTCTATATACTCCACAACGGGAGGCTTATCCTTCTTCGGCGCAAGAAGCCCGGCCTTGGGCGTTCCTTTCCTTGCCGCCTCGGACAGTTCCTTTGAAACCTTATTCATATGGGTATTCAGCATGAGTGCCAGCCCCAGCCTGTTTTTATTTGCATAGAGCATGCTTACATGCCTCTTGCAGAATCCCAGCCTATCCGTAACCTCACGGTTGTCATCCTCCATATAAGAAGGCCCCATTGTGAATTCTATCGCGTCCGCTTCAAGCTTTTTATAAAGGCTGCAAAGTGGACATTCACATTTTTCATCAAATGCATCATTTACAGGTATCGTAAAAAGTTGTTCGCTCATTTTGTTCCCCCGCCTTTATCCTTGCTGTTGTCCCGGGTCTTCATCCAGGTTTTTTTATGTCTCTTTCTGAAGAATATAGTGCTTCCTATCAAAACGCCGAATATCAGAAGTCCTGCCAGAAGCTGTCCCTCTATTCGATAAACCTGCGGGACATCCAATGTGAGCTGCGAATAACAGCCATTGAAATAGTGGCCCAGAAGCGGCTCAAGAAGCTCCCTCTGCTCCTTCTTGATATCCCCCTCCATATGAATATCTTCTCCGAGGACCATCGTCATTCTTGTCCCGGTATTATACTTTTCCCATGTATATGAATCCGTTGAAGGGTTACCGGTCCTCGCAAAATTCACCCACATATTCTGGATATTATCCGCAAGAGCTTCATTTATGTTATTACCGGTATAAATATCTTCATCAAGGTTATTAAAGACATAAGAAAGCTCTATGGCATGGCAGGCACCTATTACCTTATCTTCACCCGGATATGTCCAGTAATATGTATATGTATGGTTGCCCCTATCCGAATGAACTGCCGCCTGCTTCATTGCCGGAACCCGGAAGAGCATTTCATTATAAAACTCTGTCTGATTCCATATCTTCTTATCATGCTGCATCGACATGAACTCTTTCACATTTTTCTTTTCCGAATCGGAAAGAGTTCCCATATTATTCTCGAACATTATCGGCATCCCGTGAGTATAGACAGTGTAACCGCTGAGAATCTTTGTATCGTAACCCATCTCGCGGATCCAATATCTTACTTCGTCGGAGTTGGTTCCGATCATCATATCCGTCCCGTCGGCTTCCCCTTTTTCGTAAGCTTCATAGGGATCCTCCGGAAGTATCACCCCATCTCTTTCGGGGAAATTATTATAGTCATTGAGAGACTGATTATAGATTACTATCTGTTCCTCGGAGAGCGCCATCAGCTCATCCATATTTTTACAGTCCGTATCCTTAAGAAGCTTATTTGTAAGGTTCTGACACTCCTCCCTGCTGTAGGTAAGCGCCACGGATCCGCTTTCGGATATTATCCTGTTATAAAGTCCGTCAGCCTCATTGATAAGAGGTATAAGTGAAACGCTTCCCGCGCCGGCAGACTCTCCGAATATCGTCACATTATCGGGATCTCCTCCGAATGCGGATATATTATTATGTACCCACCTGAGCGAGCATACCTGATCAAGCAGGCCCAGATTACCGCTTTCCTTAAATTCCTCTCCGCCGGGTACGGAGGTAAAATCTATAAAGCCGAGCATTCCGACTCTATATTCCACCGTCACGAGTATAATGTCATCGAACTTCTCGATCAGATTATGTCCGTCATAAACCGGATCCGACACTCCTCCCCAGCCGTACGCACCGCCATGGAAAAATACCATTACCGGTTTGTCCGAATTCTTTTTATCGAAGCCTTCCTCGTTTACCCAGACATTTAATGTAAGGCAGTCCTCGCTCTGAGGATAGTAGGAACCGACCTCGGAAGGCCATTCGGTCTGTATGGGCGACTTTCCGAAATAATACGCTTCATAAACTCCGTCATCGTCCGGCGCATCTATCGGCACCTTCCACCTATGCTCTCCGACCGGCGGCACCGCATAGGGAATTCCCTTATAGGCTATGACCGAATTCTCCTTTTTTCCGACAAACGTTCCGTTATTACACTTTATCGCAAGAGCTTCATCGTATGAACCTGTTATCTTTTGATTTTCGCCATACAGCTCCCGAACTCGCTTTGCATCTTCCTCGCCCTCTTCTTTACCGCATCCGGCAAGGCAGAAAAGAAGCAAAAGCAGAAGCAACACCGGCACTATCTTTCGACGCATAAATTCTCCTATGCTACAATGTATATTTATGCAAGCTGCACTCCGCTATATTATAAAGCTTTTTGGGGTATTTGTGCAACATTAATGAAAAAATGTGACAGGGGATCTCTGTCACATTTTTTCGTTTAGATAATTTCCGCTGCTTTACATGCGGCGGCCTCTATGACCTGATCCATGTCGTAATAACGGTACTGACCGAGTCGTCCTCCGAAGGTTACCTTAGTTTCCTTTTCGGAGATTTTTTTATATTCATTATAAAGATTATTGTTCTTTTCATCATTTACGGGATAAAACGGTTCGCTTCCGGCCTCCCGGGATATGCTGTACTCGCGGGTAATGATGGTCTTCGGAATATCATTTCCATCTTCGTCTTTTCCGAATTCAAACCATTTGTGTTCTATTATCCTTGTCCAGGGTGTCTCTGCATCGGTATAATTTACAGCCGCATTTCCCTGGAATGAAGGAATGTCAAGCAGTTCATTTTCAAATCGCAGCGATCTGTATTCAAGAGCTCCGAGGCAGTTATCAAAATAGGTATCGATTGCTCCTGTGTAGACTATATGCTCTGCGAGCTTCATATTCGCGGCCTTATCATCAAAGAAATCACAACCTGTCTTTACATCGATTCCCGGAGAGGCAAGCATATTTGAAACCATCCGGGTATATCCGCCAATGGGAATCCCCTGATAAAGCGCATTAAAATAATTATTGTCATAGGTAAGTCTGACGGGAAGTCTCTTAATGATAAACGGTGGAAGCTCATTGCAGGGCCTGCCCCACTGCTTCTCGGTATAGCCCTTTATCAGCTTTTCGTAGATCTCTCGCCCGATGAGTAAAAGAGCCTGCTCCTCAAGATTACGGGGCTCGTCGACACCGGCGGTCTTTAAACTGCTTACGGCCTCAGCCCTTTCCCGATCAAGAACCTCACGGGCTTCATCGGGAGTCACAACACCCCAAAGCTTATTGAATGTATACATATTGAAGGGAAGCGAGTAAAGCTCGCCCTTATAATTTGCTATCGGCGAATTTGTAAATCTGTTGAAGCTTGCGAATTTATTTACGAAGTCCCAGACCTTTTTATTGTTTGTATGGAAAATGTGAGCTCCGTAAACATGAACATTTATGCCTTCCTGCTTTTCCGTATACACATTTCCGCCCACATGCGGCCTTTTATCCATTACAAGGACCTTTTTTCCTTTTTCTGCGGCAAGGTTCGCTACCGTTGCGCCATAAAGTCCCGCACCTACCACAAGAAAGTCATATTTGCCCATAATAACTCCTTTAAAAAAAATGTGACAGAGAACAGTCCCCTGTCACATTTTCTTCTTAACTTATCATTGCTCCTGCCGGAACATCCTTTTCAACTGAAAGGAGTGTAAGATTGCCTTTGCTGTCTTCAGCACAGAGTAACATTCCTTCGGAAAGTACTCCCGCAAGCTTGACAGGCTTGAGGTTGGTAATAACAACGACCTTCTTGCCGACCATCTCGGAAACACTGTAGTATTTCCTGATACCCGAAACGATCTGAAGTACTCTGCCTTCAACCTGTACCTGTGAACAGAGAAGCTTCGAAGAATTGGGAACCTCTTCGCAGGAAAGGATCTCTCCTACCTGAAGCTGCATCCTGTTGAATTCTTCAATAGAGATATTCTCCTTAAATACCGCATTTATCGAAGGAAGCTCTGTCTTTTCTTCCTTTTTCTTTTTAGGCTTGGGAGGTTCAACCTCTACTGTGTCGACAGACGGAAATCTCTTTTCTATCTCCTCAAGCATCTTCTTTTCATCTATTCTCTGGAAAAGAATCTCCGGGCTTTCCACTACTTTATTGCCCGAATGATAAAGTCCGAACTGTCCGAGTTCGATAACCTTACGCTTTTCTGTATTAAGCTGTGCCAGTATTCTTTCCGATGTCTTAGGCATGAAGCTTTCAAGCAGTGATGCTCCTATGGTAATGCTTTCCACAAGATTGTAAAGCACCATACTCAGCCTGTTGCCCTTCTCGGGATCCTTGGCAAGTGCCCACGGCATTGTCTCATCAATATATTTATTGCATCTCTTAAAGAGATTGAATATCTCGGTTATGGCATCCGCAACACGCAGACGGTCCATACAATTATTGACCTTAAGCCTTGTCTCAAGTACGGTCTTTTCAAGATCCTTATCTATCTCGTCATGCTCTCCCGAATCGATAACAAAGCCTTCAAAATACTTGTTGACCATGCTTATCGTTCTGTTAACGAGGTTTCCGAGCGTATTGGCAAGATCCGAATTGTACCTTTCTATCATAAGCTCCCATGAGATAACTCCGTCATTCTCGAAGGGCATCTCGTGAAGCACGAAATATCTTACCGCATCCACACCGAAATAATCTACAAGGTCATCGGCGTATATCACATTTCCTCTTGACTTACTCATCTTTCCGTCGCTCTGAAGCAGCCAGGGATGTCCGAATACCTGCTTGGGAAGCGGAAGATCGAGCGCCATCAGCATAATGGGCCAGTAAATCGTATGGAAACGAAGTATGTCTTTTCCTATGAGGTGAAGATCCGCAGGCCAGTATTTTGCAAACATCGGATCCGAATGTCCGTCTACATCATAGCCGAGTCCGGTAATGTAGTTGCTGAGCGCATCTATCCATACATAAACCACATGCTTGGGGTCGAAATCAACCTGAATACCCCATTTGAATGAGGTTCTCGATACGCAGAGATCCTGAAGACCGGGCTTAAGAAATGTATTGAGCATCTCATTTTTTCTGGCCTCGGGCTGAATGAATTCGGGATGATCCTCAATGTGCTTTATCAGTCTGTCGGCGTATTTGCTCATTTTGAAGAAATAAGCTTCCTCCTTTGCGGGCTTTACTTCTCTTCCGCAATCGGGGCATTT
>CACYCJ010000123.1 GCA_902772925.1 uncultured Lachnospiraceae bacterium | reverse complement strand
GTCGGGAGCCGACTGGATACCCTTAAGTCAGGAAAAAAAGCATATCGAAGGATATCTTAAGATACAGCAGACAAGATACCGCGATATTATGAAATATGAGATCGACATTCCTGAGGAGATAGGTCAGTACTACATTCTGAAGCTGCTTCTGCAGCCGCTTGTGGAAAATGCGCTTTATCACGGCATTAAGACCAAGAGGGGCGGTGGAATCATAAAGGTTTCGGCAGAGGAGAAGGACGGTTATCTGAACTTCTGCGTTAAGGATACGGGAGTCGGCATGACAGAGGAGCAGCTTGAAGCCCTTAGAGAAAGCCTTAAGAAGGAGAAGCCCATTGTCAGTGAAGGGGGCAGCGGAGGCTTCGGACTTGCAAATGTAAATATGCGTATCAGACTTTATTATAATGAGCCCGAGGGCCTTAAGATAACAAGCAGCTCCAAGGGAACCGAGGTTCGCTTCAGGCTTCCCTGCAGGACAAAAGAGGAGATTTTTGAAGATGAAAGTATTTCTGGTTGATGATGAGATAGTTATAAGAGAAGGAATTAGAGAATCATTTCCCTGGGATGAAACTCCCTACGATCTCGTAGGCGAGGCTCCTGACGGGGAAATGGCACTTCCCATGATCAGGGATACAAATCCCGATATAGTAATAACGGATATAAAAATGCCCTTTATGGACGGACTTGAGCTCTGCAAGGTGCTCCGTACACAGATGCCCTGGATCGGGATCATCGTGCTGAGCGGCTACGACGAATTCGAATACGCCCGTCAGTGCATTCAGCTCGGAGTGAGGGAATATCTCCTGAAGCCCATCAGCTCAACGGATCTTAAGGAGGCGCTCGATAAGATAGGAAGACAGATAGATGAGGAAAGAAAGACTCTCGAGCATGCTTCAAGTCTCAGGGCGCGTATGGGGAATGACGAAAAGTTCCTGAAGGAGAAGCTTGTGGAATCTCTCTTTTCCGACGAAGCGGTTCCGGAGGATGCCGAAAATGTGTTAAAGCAGCTTTCATCCATGGGATGCCCCGTGCCGGCACCATGCTATGTGGTTATTGATGCCGCATTTGAGCCGATCGGGATAGGGCAGGAGGCTGTCGCAATCCTGACGGAGCTCAGTAACGGAACGGTCCTTTCCACGCCGGGCAGGACGGGAATAAGGCTTCTGGTCCTCGGAGAAACGGGCGAGGATACAGAGGAAAAGGCGTATTCGCTTGCTACATCCTTAGTTCAGGAGCTGGAGCGCGCGGGCTGCTGTGAAATACGAATCGGGATCGGAGACATCATAAACGACCCTGCTCAGATTTTGCACAGCTTTAAGACTGCGAGACACATTCGCCATCTTCTTATAGAAAGAAAGGATGAAGGTTCGCTTATCCTCGGCACAAGGGAAATGGGCGATGTGACCGAAGATATGCCCGAGGTGATAAACGACGCGAAGCTTTATATGTCGCAGAATTTTACCGATCCGAACCTTATGCTTACGGATGTTGCGAGTGCCGTAAATATGAGTAAGAGCAGGTTCTCGGCTGTATTTTCGCAGGCTACGGGAAAGACCTTTACGGAGTACCTGATACATTTAAGGCTTAGTAAGGCAAAGGAGCTGCTTCGCTCCACGAATTACAAGAATTCTCAGATTGCCGATGAGGTCGGGTACAATGATTCGCATTATTTCAGTTATATTTTTAAGAAAAATACCGGGATGACTCCCTCCGAGTACCGGTCGCAGTATCAAAATTAACCTTTGTGAGATAATTTTTAACCGCTTATGGAAAAGAGGTGATAATCCGATATCATTTTCAACCAATTCAAAATCATCCTTGATTTACCTTCCGGTACTTATGCGTTATCATACTGAACATACAGTAGCAGATAACTATCATTAAAGGAGGTTAGAAAAGATGAGAAAGAAATTAGGTAGTATGTTATTGGCAGGCGCTCTTGCAATGAGCATGATGCTCACAGCTTGCGGCGGCGGATCTACAGCAACAACACAGAGTGGCGGCGGTGATACAACTGCAGCTCCCGCACCGAGCGGAGAAGTTATCAAGGTCGGCGTAGTTAACAACCCGCCTTCAGAGTCCGGTTATCGTGAAGCTAACGTTAAGGACATGGAGAAGGTTTTCTCTTCAGAGAACGGATATGACTTAAAGACATCCTACAGCTTAAAGAATGATGAGCAGCTTCAGGCAGCTCAGGGATTCATCACAGAGGGTGTTGATTATCTCCTTATCTCTGCAGCAGAGACAACAGGCTGGGATGAAGTTTTAAAGAAAGCTCAGGAAGCAGGAATTAAAGTTTATCTCTTCGACCGTATGATCGATGTTGATGAGAGCCTTTATGAGGCAGCAGTTGTTTCAGACATGGCAGCAGAAGGCGATACAGCAGTTAACTGGTTACTTGATCAGAATCTTGATGAGTACAATGTAGTTCATATCCAGGGTGCTATGGGATCGGATGCTCAGATCGGACGTACAGGCGCTCTTGACGCTCAGTTTGAATCAGGAAAGATGAACAAGGTTGTTCAGCAGACAGCTACCTGGGACGAAGCAGAAGCTAAGAAGATCGTTGAATCTGTTATCAACAGTGGCGATAAGTTCAACGTAATCTACGCTGAGAACGACGGTATGGCTAAGGGTGCTGTAGCAGCACTTGACGAAGCAGGTATCACACACGGTGTTGACGGCGATGTAATCGTTATGGGATTTGACTGCAACAAGTGGGCTCTTAGAGAACTCCTTGATGGAAAATGGAACTATGATGGACAGTGTTCTCCTTTCCAGGCACAGATCATAAGTGATCTCATCCAGGGCAAGACAACCGCTTCTTCTAAGAAGATAATCAACGAAGAAAAGGGATTTGATGCCAAGACAATTACTCAGGAAGATATCGATACTTACGGTTTAGGTGAATAATTATTATACAGACTTAAAACGACGTAGCTGGGTGATTCACCCAGCTATGTTTTTTAAAGGGGTACTTAGGAGGAGAAGTAATGCAGGAACATTCCCTACTGGAAATGCGTCATATAAATAAGTTTTTTCCGGGCGTTAAAGCATTGAATGATGTGGACTTCACTCTCAGAAAAGGCGAGATCCATGCACTTATGGGGGAAAACGGAGCCGGAAAATCCACACTTATTAAAGTTCTGACGGGTGTTTACCAGAATGACGGCGGTGAGATCACCGTAGAAGGAAAAAACATAAATATCCGTTCGCCGCAGGATGCGCAGAATAACGGAATAAGTACGGTTTATCAGGAGATTACATTATGTCCTAATCTGACTGTTGCCGAAAATATGTTTATCGGGCGCGAGGACAGCTTTTTGGTTCAGCATAAGGATCGCGAAAAGCGTGCGGATAAGATCCTTAATGAACTCGGGATACCTGCCAGAAGTACCCAGATACTCGGCAGCTGTTCTCTCGCAGTTCAGCAGATGGTTGCGATCGCGAGAGCGGTGGATATGAATTGTAAGGTTCTTATCCTTGATGAGCCGACATCCTCGCTTGACGATAAGGAAGTTAATATCCTTTTCAGTCTTATGAAGGATCTTAAGGGCCGTGGTGTAGGAATCATATTTGTAACTCATTTCCTCGAGCAGGTTTATGAGGTTTGTGATCGTATCACGGTACTCAGAAACGGTGAGCTTGTGGGAGAATATCTGACTGAAGATCTTCCTCAGGTTCAGCTGGTTGCAAAGATGATCGGTAAGGATCTGGATGAGCTGAGCTCATTCGGTGAGATCGAAGAGAAGCATTTTGATGACAAGGATCTTTTTTATGAGGCAACAGATCTTTCATCAAGTGACGCACTTCCCTTTGATTTCAAGATACATAAGGGTGAGGTTAACGGATTTACCGGACTTCTCGGATCAGGTCGAAGCGAGAGCGTAAGAGCCATCTTCGGAGCTGACAAGGTTAACAGCGGAGAAGTTAAGATCAAGGGTGAATCGGTTAAGATCACAAAGCCTATCGATGCCATGAAGCACGGTATCGGTTATCTGGCTGAGGACAGAAAACGCGACGGTATCATTGCAGACCTCAGTGTTCGTGAGAATATCATTCTCGCACTTCAGGTCATGAAAGGATTTTTCCGTCCTATAAGCAGAAGTGAAGCTGAATCCTTTGCGGATGAATATATCAAGGTTCTGAATATCAAGACGGCCAGCCGTGAGACTCCGATCGGATCCTTAAGCGGCGGTAATCAGCAGAAGGTTATCCTTGCAAGATGGCTTCTGACACATCCCGATTATCTGATCCTTGATGAGCCTACTCGAGGAATCGACGTAGGAACCAAGCTGGAGATCCAGAAGCTGGTTCTTAAGCTTGCGGAAGATGGAGTGAGCGTCACGTTCATCTCTTCGGAGATAGAAGAGATGCTTCGTACATGTTCAAGACTGATCGTCATGAGAGACCGCCATGTTGTAGGCGAGCTTACGGGATCGGATCTGAACCAGGCACAGGTAATGAAGACGATAGCGGGTGGAGAATCCGAGATAGCGGGAGGAGAAGCCGAAAATGAAGAGTAAATTCCAAAACATTTTTAAAAATGGCCTCGGTCAGCTTACGATCCCGATCGTTGCCATCTGTATACTTGTAATATTCAATCTGTTTCGTGATCCTTCGTTCTTCAGTATAGGTATCGCGCATAACAACGACGGAAATATGGTTCTGACCGGTAACCTGATCAGTATCATAAATGCGGCAAGTGAGCTTGCGGTTCTTGCAATGGGTATGACCCTTGTTACCGCAGCCTGCGGCGGACAGGATATCAGTGTCGGCGCGGCAGCCGCTATAGCGGGAAGTGCATTTGTTAAGGTACTCAAGACTCCGAACAGTATTTCGGGTGTGACCGTTATCCTTGCGTTTTTAGTTGCCTGTCTGGTAGCTATGATCTTCGCATCCTTCAACGGTACATTGGTTGCATTCTTCAAGATACAGCCCATGATAGCAACCTTGATCCTATATACCTGTGGGCGGTCCATTGCCTACTGGATTAACGGCGGTGCGACTCCGACGGTTGAAAGCCCGATAATAAAAGCAATCGGAAGCTTTATTCCGGGAATACCCATTCCCACACCGGTTCTTATAGTTATCGCAGTTGCAGTTATCTTCAAGCTGGTGTTCCATTTTACATCACTTGAGCTTTTCACACAGTCGGTAGGTATCAACGGAAGCGCAGCAAGACTTAACGGTATCAATTCCACATTTATCAAGCTGCTTTCCTTCATAATCCTCGGTATCTGTGTTGCTGTTGCAGGTGTCATCGGCGTAAGCCGTCTGGGACTTATCAACCATGAGACACTCCTTCTGGATGTGGAAATGGATGCCATCCTTGCGGTTGCCATCGGCGGAAACAACCTCGGCGGCGGTAAGTTTAAGATAAGCGGAAGTATTATCGGTGCATATGTTATCCATATGCTTACCATTACTCTTTATGCGATGAAGGTTTCATCTACCGATGTTAAGGCATACAAGGCTATAGTCATCATTCTCCTTGTTGTGATCGGATCACCTGTTATAAAGAGTAAATTCACAAGCCTTATGACCAAGATTAAAAACAGTAAACAGGATAAAGTTGCAGTGAAAGGAGCCCGATAATTATGGAAGATAAGAAGAAATTTCTAAGGGAGCCTTTAACGGACAACCAGTTACTTATGACTATTACGATCTGCATTTTCGTGGGAATGTACCTGACGGCAATGCTGCTTTTCCAGGGCGGTTTCCTTCACGCACAGCAGGTCTTCGATATGCTGAATGATAACGCAAGTCTGATCATCGTATCCTGCGGTCTGACCATCGTTATGATAACAGGCGGTATCGACATCAGCGTCGGCGCTGTTACATCACTCGTAGTAATGAGCTGCGTACTGTATCTGAATAAAGGCGGAAACATTTTTGTATCCGCACTTATCGCACTCGGAATCGGTATCGCATTCGGTGTTGTTCAGGGCTTCCTTATCAGCTACCTTGAAATTCAGCCCTTCATAGTAACACTTGCCGGAATGTTCTTCGCAAGAGGTATGACCACGATTCTTTCAGTTAACCCTCAAAAGGTTGAGCATGAAGGCTTCAACAAACTCAGAGACACAAAGATAGTAATTAACTGGCTCGGATATACGGCGAAGAACGGAAATACCGTTCCCGCCCGTGTGGAGATCGGCGTAATTGTTGCACTTCTGTGCGTCATAGTTATATTTTTCCTGCTCAGATACTTTAATTTCGGACGTGGCTTCTATGCAATCGGCGGAAATCAGACAAGTGCTCTGATGCTCGGTATCAATGTTAAGAGAAACCGTTTCCTCGCTTATGCGATATGCGGACTTCTCAGCGGAATTTCAGGATATGTTTTCATGATGCATACAGGTGCAGGTAATGCTACCAACGCAGCCGGAATGGAAATGAACGCCATCGCGTCCTCGATCATCGGTGGTACGCTTCTTACCGGTGGTGTCGGAAATGTGATCGGTACATTGTTCGGAACGCTTACACTTACAACCATTAAGAAGATAGTTGTTTCCAGCGGTCTCAATGATCCCTGGTGGCAGAGTATCACAACCGGTGGTATGTTATGCTTCTTCATTCTCTTACAGAGTGTTGTATTAAGTCGTAGAGCAAAGAGCAAAAAGGCTAAATGATAACGGAGGCGGTTATGGGAGCAAAGGAATGTATTGAATCCGGAAAGGCCTATCTCGGTATCGAGTTCGGTTCTACCAGGATCAAAGGTGTTGTAACCGATGAAGCGGGAGTTGTTCTTGCAATGGGCGGCTTCGGCTGGGAAAACAGTTTAAAGGACGGTATCTGGACCTATTCGGAAGAAGAGATATTTGCGGGACTTAAGGCCTGCTACTCGGATACCGTTAAGGATATAGAAGATAAGTACGGGATAAAGGTTAAACGCTTTGCGGGGATCGGTATCTCGGCGATGATGCACGGCTATCTCGCATTCGACAAGGAGGGTAAGCTTCTCGTTCCTTTCAGAACCTGGAGAAATACCATTACCGGTGAGGCTGCGGGTAAGCTTACAGAAGCATTTAATTACAACATTCCTCAGAGATGGAGCATTTCTCATCTTTATCAGGCAATGTTAAACAAGGAAGAGCATGTGAAGGATGTTGATTTCTTCACCACGCTTGCGGGCTTTGTTCATTGGAAGCTGACCGGAAGGAAGGTGCTCGG
>CACYCJ010000122.1 GCA_902772925.1 uncultured Lachnospiraceae bacterium | reverse complement strand
GTAAAGATCAGCAATCCGAGTGTAAGCAGTATAGAAGAAACAAGCAATGTATTTCTTACACGAAAACGGCCTGAAAAAACATTTTTCTTCATGGAAAGATCAAATCTTTTCATCATGAACTTTTGTCTTTTACTCATATTACCACCCTTTTGTTACAATTTTGTTACGAAAGGATATTAGCACTTTGTAATACTTTTGTCAAGTATATGCAACATTCTCGGCATTTATGCTCATATTTTTTAATTATTTTGTACAATTTATGCAATTATCACTAAAAATTCATGCTCCATAACGTGCTTTTTCGTAATCTTTTGTAACATTTTCGAGATTTCTGCCGCCGTTTTTCAGTATTTTTTCTTTTATATCCTCGGCTGTATCAGTACTTTCGGGTGAATAGTATTTGCTTTCCTTCTTTACCTCCCTCTTGTAAAGCCTTCTTATCCTTCCTTTTTCGGACAGTGCTTCTCTAATCTTTTCAACCGCACTGCGGTTTTCATAATTTTCCTGTCTTTTAATCTTCTTAATATCCACAACCCTATCCTCTTCTCCCTGTTTTTTTACGAATAGAAGGAGAATGAAAAATCTGATAAGCTTATAGACCACATACAAAAGCAGTGCCAGCATCCCTATCCTGAGCACCCATTCGATAATATTTATAAAGGGATTCACATATTCGGGTACCTCTGTAAAATTTTTAGCGACAGGCGGAGCCGCATATCCTCCCGGATCTCCGGATCGCAGCAGATTTACCAGCATCCGGAAAATAAATCCTATGATTCCGGAAATGATACGCACTACCTTAACTATTACATTTCCGACGGCATCCATAACCTTACCGAGTCCGAGCCAGATACATAAATATATAGCCGTCACCATTGATATCAAAATCCCTGCAACTATAAGACCGTTTACCTTAAGCATTTTATTAAGATAGCTTTTTTCTATGTCACGGGTCGTATCTATATACTTATCCAGCTTTTCCATGTACAGGCTGATAAGATATATGAAAAAAAGTACGGTAGGTATGACCACAGCCACCGTCTTCAGGCCGTCGGACTTTGTATAAACTCCCGCAAGATATACTATCAGACTTCCGACAAAGGTCGGCCACGGAACCTCATTTACATTTTTTATTCTGAAGCCCTTAAGAAAATAGTCGGAGCTGTTCATAAGTAAACCTGCAGTTGCAGCCAGGAGAACCGTCCTGTAAACTCCGTCACGGACTATGAAAAACACCGCTATACCCATTACTATATGTAAGGCTACAGAAATTCCCATATTTCCGGAAATATCCCTTATAATATAGGAAATTATAAACATTGCCGTAAGCACGATCACGCTTAATACAGATGCCTTTTTTTGAAGCATTGTGTATGAGAAGGCTTCAAGGATCAGTATAGTAAAAAGCAGATTATATATCAGCCGAAGGGTTTTTCTGATAATATCACGATGAGATATCATTTAAAGGCACCTCCCATCCGATTATATATTCTCTTCGTTTTTCCAGGCCTATCCTGTCGTAATAGGGAACTATAATGCAGGCCCCGATTCCGTTTCTTCTCATTTTGTCGACCTTTTGAAGAATATCCTCCTTGTAATACGGAGAAACGATCACATAGTATACTCCCTCGCTCCCCCTCTTCATTTCATTATCCAGCTTTTGGATGGTAACATCCTTTTGAAGAGTACCCGAGATCAGCGAAAGTGCTTTGTCAATCGTCACAGAATGTGACATTTCCGCCCCCGGAGCAATATCCGAAAGCACTTCCCCGTCCTTAAGCAGCGCATTTGACATAAAGGAAACCCGGATTCCCTGCTTCAGAAACGCATCCTTAAGACTAGAAGCAATCGAAATACTCTCTTCGTAAAGCCTCTGTGTTTCAAGCATATTATCCACATCCAGATTTAATACTATCCTGACAGACATATCGGAGGTATAGGAATATTCATTAACCTTAAGCTTATCTTCCCTTGCACTCTTCTTCCAATTTATATATCTGAAGGAATCGCGATTCCCGTAATCTCTTATACCGCGATGCATAAGAACATCCGTTACGAGTCCCCTGCTTCTTTCCATCTCACCCTGAAGGCCTCGAACGATATCATCGAAGGCCCTTGTTTGCATTTTTTTAGGGAACACGTAAACATATGCCGTAGGAGGAATGCTTCTCGCATAAGTATCAATCAAAAAAAAGTCTTTTACGAGTATACTTTCCCTTTCTATACCGTAAAAACCTCTTTTTTTTGCTTTAAAGCCGAGAGTTCTCTCGATGCTCTGATTTCCCATTATTGAAAATGTATCTGTCCTGTGAAACATATCTGAAACCGCACAGTTATCGGACACATCAAAAACAAAGCTTTTGTCAATCGAAAATTTCATATGAAATATCGGAAGTGGCAAAAGCTTTTCATTTGAGATATGCTCATATAAATGAGCACTCTCGCCGCATTCAATATATTCCTTATCAAAATCGATCCGTGCGGAAAGTTTTTTATCCCAACAGCGTCTGAAAATGCTCTTTTGCAGGACATATACCAGTATTATCACGGATACCGTAAGTAATAATTTCATATTGATTACTTTTTCCCGAAATCTTCTACAGGAACATCTACCTTCTTCACAACATCCTTTACAAGCTCCTTTGTAACCTCCGAATCCGAGAGTCCGGATCTGAGTTCAAGCCTGTGGGAAAGAACATATGGTGCAAGATATCTTACATCATCCGGAGTAACAAATCCTCTGCCGCTTATGGCAGCAAAGCTCTGTGATAAATGAAGCAATGCCAGACTTGCTCTCGGACTTATGCCGTATACCACCTCGGGAGTACCTTTAAGAGCATCTGCTATGGATACAATGTATTTCATAACACATTCATGCACATATACTCCCCTTACCTCATCCTTAGCCGCCTTCATATCATCGGATGTTACGACAGAGCCGACTTCCTCCGAGGGATCGTCATTTGCATATCTTTTTAATATTTCCAGTTCTCCCGTTTCTCCGAGATGCCCCATTGAAAGCTTTATCAAAAACCTGTCCAGCTCCGCCTCGGGAAGAGGATATGTTCCTATGGTCTCAATGGGATTCTGAGTGGCAATGACAAGAAACGGCTCCTCAAGCGGCATTGTCACGCCGTCTATCGTAACCTGATGCTCCTCCATTGCCTCAAGCAGACTTGACTGGGTCCTGGGCGTTGCGCGGTTAATCTCATCGGCAAGAAGCACATTTGTAAAGACAGGTCCCTTCATAAGACTGAACTCGCCTTTTTTCTGGTCATATATATTAAGCCCCGTTATATCCTGCGGAAGAAGATCCGGCGTAAACTGCACGCGCTTAAAATCACCCGCAAAGCTTTTTGCAAAGCTCTTTGCGAGAAGCGTCTTTCCTGTACCGGGCGAATCCTCAAGAAGCACATGCCCGCCCGTAATAAGTGCCGTGAAGATGAGGGAAAAGACTTCGTCCTGAGCAACGACAGCCTTCCTCACCTCACGAAGCACATCACTATATATCTCTCTTACTGATCTTTTCATGCTATCTCCGAAAAACTTATGAGAAATACTCTACTCCCGATTCAAATATCATCTGATTCTTATCTCCGTAGATATTCAGATAATCCGAGGTTTCATATCTTTCGGAATGACCCATCTTACCGAGCACTCTTCCGTCAGGACTTGTGATACCCTCAATAGCCATATATGAACCGTTGACATTGTAGTCCTCGTCCATAGTGGGCTTTCCGGATAGATCGACATACTGGGTTGCAACCTGTCCGTTTTTAAACAGCTTATCCAGCCACTCGTCACTTGCCACAAATCTTCCTTCACCGTGAGAAATAGGTATCGTATATACCCCTCCGAGTGTTGCTTTTCTCAGCCAGGGGGATTTGTTGGATACAACCTTTGTATATACCATTCTGCTCTGATGACGGCCGATCGAGTTACGGGCAAGAGTAGGTGAATCCTCAGACTGAGGTCTTATATCACCGTAAGGAACAAGTCCCAGCTTTATAAGAGCCTGGAAGCCGTTACAGATTCCCAGTACAAGACCGTCTCTTTCATTAAGGAGCTTAAGAAGCTCATCCTTTATCTTCTCATTTCTGAATGCGGTCGCAATGAATTTACCGGAGCCGTCGGGTTCGTCACCTGCGGAAAATCCGCCGGGGAACATAACTATCTGAGCCTTTTCTATAGCCTTGGTAAATCTTTCAACCGACTCTCTGATGCCGTCGGCATCCATATTATTCATAACAACCGTCTCAACGGTAGCTCCCGCTCTCTCAAATGCCTTTGCGGAATCATACTCGCAGTTTGTTCCGGGAAATACGGGAATGAATACATGAGGCTTAACTTTTCTTTCTTTCCTGATAGTTATCTTATTTTCAAAGATTTCTTCTCTGACCTCTTCCTCTTTAACACCTGACGAAGTCGGGAATACCTTTTCAAGTGTACCTGTCCAGGCTTCCACAGCTTCACTTACGCTTAAAGTCACATTTCCGTATCTGAATTCAGCCTTATCCGTAACATGACCTATCACTGTGACGGGAAGTCCTAAAGCTTTAAGATTATCCGGTGCAATCTCCATGATGATCGAACCGTAATCCTTTGATAAGAGCATTGAAGAATCAACTATCTTGTCATCAAGTGTTACTCCGAGCTTATTGCCGAATGCCATCTTGCTGACTGCTTCTATGATACCGCCGAAGCCGACTGCAAAAGCGCTTTCTACAAGATCATTTCTGACAGCCTTGGCAACATCAGCATACTTCCTAAGAACATCCGAATATTCAGGGAGAAGATATTCATCCTTCTCTATATCAAGCTTAACAAGCAGATTGCCTGCCTTCTTAAGCTCTGTTGTCACAATATTCGTATAGCTGTTTACATCCACCGCAAATGAAACAAGTGTAGGCGGAACATCTATCTCATTAAAGGAGCCGGACATACTGTCCTTACCGCCTATTGCAGGAAGACCGAGTCCTATCTGTGCGGAGTAAGCACCTAAAAGTGCCGAAAGCGGTTTGCCCCAACGCTTCGGATCCTCAGTCATTCTTTCAAAATATTCCTGGAAGGTAAGACGGATCTTACTTACATCACCACCTGTAGCTGCAATCTTCGCAACACTGTGAAGAACGGCATATACAGCACCGTGGTACGGGCTCCAGCTTGAAAGATATGGATCAAAGCCGTAGCTCATCATAGTAACCGTATCTGTCTTTCCTTTTAAGAGCGGAAGCTTTGCTACCATAGTCTGCATAGGTGACATCTGATATTTTCCGCCGTAAGGCATGGTAACCGTACCTGCTCCGATGGTTGAATCGAACATCTCCACAAGTCCTCTTTCCGAGCAAACATTAAGTCCGGAAAGTGTATCGAGCCATGCTTTCTTCACATCCTTCACTTCACTGCTTTCAAAATACTCTGCGGAAGCATCGGGAGCCTCTACAAATGCAGTTGTTTCCTGATGTGCTCCGTTTGTATCAAGGAAGCTTCGTTTGATATCAACTATCTTCTTTCCCCGCCATTTCAGTACGAGTCTCGGTTCCTCGGTAACCTCTGCAACCTTTACCGCTTCAAGGTTCTCTTCATGAGCGAAGGCTATCATTTTATCTGCATCCTCAGGAGCAACTACAAGTGCCATTCTCTCCTGTGATTCGGAAATAGCAAGCTCTGTTCCGTCGAGTCCCGCATATTTCTTGGGAACCAGATCAAGATTTATATCAAGTCCGGGTGCAAGCTCTCCTATGGCAACCGAAACTCCGCCTGCTCCGAAATCGTTACATTTCTTTATCAGTGAAGCTACCTCTTCTCTCCTGAAAAGTCTCTGAAGCTTACGCTCTGTAGGAGGATTACCCTTCTGTACCTCAGCTCCGCAGGAGGAAAGCGAAGATGAATCATGCGCCTTGGATGCGCCTGTTGCTCCACCGCAGCCGTCTCTGCCCGTACGTCCGCCAAGAAGGATTATCACATCACCGGGATCCGATGAAAGTCTCTTAACACATCTCTTGGGTGCAGCTCCGATAACGGCTCCGATCTCCATTCTTTTTGCCACATAATCGGGATGATAGATTTCATCTACAAGCCCCGTAGCAAGTCCTATCTGATTTCCGTAGGATGAATAGCCCGCCGCTGCTGTTGTTACTATCTTTCTCTGAGGAAGCTTATTGGGAAGTGTATCCTTGATATGAGCCGTAGGGTCCGCAGCACCGGTCACGCGCATCGCCTGATATACATAGGTCCTTCCCGAAAGCGGATCTCTTATAGCTCCGCCGAGACATGTAGCGGCACCACCGAAGGGTTCGATCTCGGTAGGATGGTTATGTGTCTCATTCTTGAAGCTTATAAGCCACTCCTCTTCCTTTCCGTCAATGACAACGGGAACAACTATGGTACAGGCATTTATCTCATCTGATTCATCCAGATCGTCAAGCTTGCCGTCCTTCCTCAGCTTCTTCATACCCATGAGAGCAATATCCATAAGGCAGATAAATTTATCATCTCTGTCCTTATATATCACTTCTCTGTCTGACTTATAATTTTCAAATGTTTTCTTCACGGGCTCAAGATATTTTCCGTCCGCAAAATCCACACTGGTAAGCTCGGTAGCAAAGGTTGTATGACGACAGTGATCGGACCAGTATGTATCGAGAACTCTTATCTCCGTCATCGAAGGATCCCTGTTTTCATCATCATGAAAATATTTTTGAATGTGAAGAAAATCCTTAAATGTCATCGCAAGGCCAAGCGAATCATAAAGAGCCTTAAACTCTTCTTCCTTCATATCCTTAAATCCGTCAAATATTTTCACATCGGCCGGTTCTTCATGCTGCATAACGAGAGTTTCAGGCTTGGTCTCATCAGTAAGTCTTGAATCAACCGGATTTATAACATACTTTTCAATTTCCTTTTTCGCTTCTTCCGAAAGCTCTCCCTTTATCACATATGTAACGGCAGACCTTATAAGCGGTTCTTCATTCTCATTCAGAAGCTTTACGCATTGCTCTGCGGAATCCGCCCTCTGATCAAACTGACCGGGAAGAAACTCCTGTGCAAACACGAAATCACCCTCATCAAAGGGAAAGCTTTCTTCATAAATAATATCAATAGGAGGTTCACAAAAAACAGTTACCAGCGCTTTTTTATAGGTTTCGTCAGAGATATTCTCGACATCATAACGCACCAGCTCCCTTACCTCTATACCCTGAAGTCCGAGGTATTTCTTAAACTCCTTTTCCAGCTCCTTCGCCCTTATCGCATAGGGTTCTTTCTTTTCGATATAAATCCTTCTTACCTTACTCATGGAATCCTCCTGTGTGTTTTTATTATTATATTCATGCAATCGCTGAACAATCCTGCTGCGCAGTCTTACGGCTCTTCGAGCCTCTTGTGCATATTATTTGTGCAGTTTTTTTATCATGTTGAAAAGAACCATATTCTGGAATATTATGGCTCCGCTGTTTCTGTAAAATATAATTCCGTCAAGGGGTGCTCTGACAACCGAACGGGTATGTCCGTCCATCGGATCGAGCAGTTCGGCAAGCACCTGACCTTTTTTTACCTCATCGTTTACATTTACCAGATTCTTAACGAATCCCGAATCATCAGCCTTGATGCTGCTTAAGTTTTCTTCATCTATGACAGTGGACATATAACCGCCCTGACATCTGTATCTTATGATGCCCATTCGCGATAAAAATCTCAGCACCGATGAAACGGCAAGCTCCGCATATTCTTCATTTATTATCTCCGTTCCTCCGGAGTAAATCGAAAATGCGTCTGTCCCGTTTTGCTGAAGATTATAATTAAGCGTCGTAGAATCAAAGCTCCTCACATCCGACGTCACAATAAAGGGAAGTCCGAAAAGATTTGCAAGATTCAAGCTTTCATGTCCTGTCTTCATCATCTTAACATGCGGAATGCATTCCACATCCTTATAGAAGCTCGGAAACTGAACGGCATAAGAATAACCAGACAACACTTCCATTATATGAAAGGCAATACGACTTGTTGCAGTTCCCATGGAATTACCCGGAAACTGCCTGTTTATATCCGAATCATCGGCCAGCCAATGCTTATGATTGACATTATGCGCCGCATGATTAAGTGTAGGGATAAGCAGTATCTGTTTCCCGTTAACTATGTTCCCGCTTTCCTCCAGCTCCGAAAGCCTCTTTGAAAGCCTTGAGCAGATATACAGCTGCTGATATTCATTTCCTCTCATTGATCCTATTATAGCAGCCGATTTTTCTCCGCTCCCGAATTTATAGCCATATATGACCGTCTCGCCGCTGAAGGCATTAGACATACGATAAATTTCAGTTTTATTCATATACTTCCTCGACTATCCTTGTAATAAGCGAGCCCTCTTCTATAGCCGGATAAGCTCTGAGTGCGGAAATGATTCCGTCCTTTGTTGCAAGCACCTCTTCATTTACGCTGCCGGTAATGGTATCTATAACATATCCGATGACTTCTTTTTCTCTGACCTTATCATAGATTTTTTTCTTCGGAATGAAGATACCGCTGGTTTCGGAATTGATATAATCAACATCCTCATCGCGGATAAGAAGCGGTTTTTTGATATATGAAATCCTTCCCTGCCATATTCCGACTTCTTTCATAAGGGCAAATATTCCGTCGACAAGCCGGTTTCCATACTCAAAATCTATACTATATGCGCTATGAGCCTCGGAAACGAAGCATTTAACTCCCTTTTTATTAAGCTCATAGCAAAGACTTCCGTCCTTAACCTGAGTCGAAGGATGTATCCAAACCATATCCGTATTAAGAAATCTGGCATAGGATACAAGCTTATCGGCATTATCATCATCCAGTCTTATCTGCAATATTTCCTCAATGTACATATTGCTTCCGTGAATATCCACACAAAAGTCCGCGCCCTCCATATCCGACATTAACGAATATGCCAGATATTCACCGAGCACACCGCTGGGAGTACCGGGAAAGAGAGTATTCATATCCAGCTCGGACCCCGGTATTTCTCTTGATTTTGATTCAAGAGAAAGCGGATTGACCGACGGATAAACATCAACTATTCCCGTCAGCATATCATATTGTTTCTTTATACGCTTTATGACCTCATAGCATACATACTGTCCCTGTATTTCATCTCCGTAGAGTCCCGAAACTATACAAATCCTCTTTTCATCACCGGTAGGAAAATCAGGAGCAAGAGTATTCTTTTTTATAGTAAGATTTTCGCCGACTGCCTGTTTCAAAGAAACTACAGTTTTAATCATAGTTAGTCTCCTTACGAAACATAAGGCACCTCGCGGTGCCTTATGTTTTAATCCTCTGCTACGCTTTCGATAATGTCTTTAATATCATCCGCATCGAAGGGCTTTGCCACAAATTCGCTTGCGCCGCTGCTTATAGCCTCTATCATCTTTGACTTCTGACCCGCTGCGGTTACCATTATAACCTTTGCATCGGGATCATCGGCTTTAATAAGCTTAAGACATTCGATACCATCCATAACAGGCATTGTAATATCAAGTGTAACTATTTC
>CACYCJ010000121.1 GCA_902772925.1 uncultured Lachnospiraceae bacterium | reverse complement strand
TTTCCAGGTGCTCCTTAATATCGGCGGAGTCATTAAATTCATTCCGTCAACAGGTATCACTCTGCCTCTTGTGAGCAGTGGTCTGTCTAGTCTTTACAGCACATTGTTTATGCTTTCGATAATACATTTTAATTATAAAATAGTTGCTAACCAGAATGAAAAATACGAGATTGAAAGAGAAAGAGCTATTGAAGAAGAATATGAAGAACAGTTCGCCCGATAATATGGACTTTTTCGAAAAGGAAAGAGCCATACGAAAAAGAAATCAAAAGAAAAACATTCCGATAACGATAATGAGTTTTGCCATGCTTGTTATCTTCATCGGTATGTCCGTTTATCTTGTAAGATACATAATATTCGATTCCAAAACCGTTATCGCGGATGCCGGAAATAAAAGGCAGGATATTAACAGTGACAGGATAATCCGGGGTGATATTATAACATCCGATGAGGTTGCCATTGCCACAACGGTTGTAGATGCTGCGGGGAACGAATACAGATCTTATCCATACGGAAAAGCGTATTGCCATATAGCGGGATATAACAAATACGGAAGAGCGGGAATTGAGCTTTCCGAAAACTTCACCCTGCTTACATCAAATCAGGACATAGTTAAAAAGCTTAGAGGTATCCTGAAATGGGAAAAGCTAAGCGGTGACACCGTTGTTACGACTCTGAATCATAATCTTCAGATGGCAGCCTATAATGCATTAAACGGAAATAAGGGAGCCGTCGTTGTGATAAAACCGTCAACGGGAGAAATTTTGGCATGCGTCTCTTCCCCCGGCTTTGACCCTAATGATATAGACAATGTATGGGACTATGTGCATTCGGACGAAGGAAAGGAGAGTACCATACTGCTTAATCGTGCAACGCAGGGTCTATATGCACCGGGCTCTACCTTTAAGATAATAACAGCTCTGGAGTATATCAGGGAGAATCCCGGAAGCTACCGGGATTACAGCTATACCTGTACTTCATCCGGTATATTTAATGATGTATCGATCCATTGTGCCGGCAACACCGCTCACGGTACCTTAAACCTTGCGGATGCCATAGCGTATTCCTGTAATACAACATTATCGGATATAGGTATAAAACTTAATATTTCATCGTACAGAAATCTCGCCGAGGACCTGCTCTTTAACAGTGAATTACCCTTTGACGGATACTACAAAGAGTCTGTTTTCGAGCTTGATAAGGAGACCGACCCGAGTCTTATACCACAGACTGTTATCGGTCAGGGAAATACCGAGATAACTCCGCTTCACAATGCAATGATCATTTCCGCTATCGCAAATAAAGGTGTTCTTATGAAGCCTTACTACATTGACAGCATAAGGAATGCGGATAAGGTTTCCGTGAAAAAATACAGATCAACTGAATATGACAGGCTTATCTCGAAGGATGAAGCTTTACTTCTTACGGAATATATGAAGGGTGTTTGTGATAAAGGAACTGCCTCCGGATATTTTGCTTATACGGCATATAAGGTTGCAGGCAAGACCGGAACTGCCGAATATGACGACGAAGGTAACTGCAATTCGTGGTTTATAGGTTTTTCTAATCCTGACGATCCCGATATCGCCGTAAGCGCGATTGTTGAGGATTATACATCGAATCAGATGACAGGCGCTTATGTGGCAAAATGTGTATTTGACGCATATTACGCAAATCCTTTCTAAGGTAATCGATACCCTTAAGAAATAACTTGATTTAAAGGACTTAGTCGTGCCGAAAAAAGTTGAAAAACAAGTGCTTTATTGATATAATTTTGTGGAAAGTATGCACACCTTATTATCATAACAGGAGGGATTGCCATGATAGAAGCAACTAGCTGTGGGGGTGTGGTGATATTCAGGGGAAAAATATTGCTTCTGTATAAGAACTACAGGAACAGAAATGAAGGCTGGGTACTGCCCAAGGGAACGGTAGAGGAAAACGAAGAATTTAAACAGACTGCTCTTCGAGAGGTTAAGGAGGAGTCCGGTGTTACCGCAAGGATAGTAAAATATCTCGGCAAGACCAATTATCAGTTTAATACCTCATTTGATGTCGTG
Source organism: uncultured Lachnospiraceae bacterium (assembly GCA_902772925.1). GTDB lineage: Bacteria > Bacillota > Clostridia > Lachnospirales > Lachnospiraceae > Eubacterium_Q. The sequence continues at coordinate 14,095 of CACYCJ010000121.1, read as the reverse complement.
GATAAAAATGTTCATTGGTATCTTATGACTACGGACAGTTATAAGAGCAAGCCTCAGAAGGAAGAGCATTTTTATGATTCCGGCTATTACAAATTTCATGAGGCATTTCATCTTCTCAAATTTCCGAATGAAAAGCAAATGGTAGAGCAGGCATATGATGAGTATCTTTCGCTCAAAAGAGCAAATCTCTGGCCTCAATCCATGAAAAAATTTTAAAAGGACTGAATATGGACATTTCAAATGAAGAGATAAAAAAGAAAAAAAAGATTAATAAACTCCTTGATGTTTTATTAGTCTTTTTTATTGTTGTATTTCTTGTATCGGGATTTTTTCTGGCAAGATATATATACAATGTAAAAAAAAGCGAAAGCGCTTTTGCGGATGTGGGAAAGCTTATAACCGATAATGCCCCTGACTCAGATACGACAAATAGCGGCAAAAAGATCATAGAAAAAGACGGAAAGTATTATGTCGAACAGGGTAACGGTGAGGACGATATTCTTTTTAAATATAATGAGCTTTACGAAAAGAATCATGATTTTATCGGATGGATACATATAGACGATACGCCCATAGATTATCCTGTAATGTATACACCTCAGGATGATGAATTTTATCTGAGAAGAGATTTTGACAAAAACTACAGTCTGGCCGGCACCATATTTATTGACGGAAGAGATAAGATTGCTGTTCCTTCCGACAATATCATTATATACGGACATCACATGAAGAGCGGTACAATGTTCGGTTCGCTTCAAAAATATGAAAGTCAGGAATATTATGAGGCTCATAAGCTGATCAATTTCGATACACTTTATGATGAGGGTGTTTACGAGGTTATAGCCGCATTTAAGACACAGATTTATGATGATAATTACACGGGATTTGTGGTATATGATTTTACGGATGCAAAGACGAGTGAGGACTTTGATTATTTTGTTTCAAACTGCAAGGAGCAGTCTGCAATAAATGCATCGGCGACGGCGTCCTACGGCGATAAGCTGATAACCCTTACTACCTGCGCATATCATGTTGACAACGGACGATTCGTAGTTATAGCAAAGAAGATCAACTGATAGTAAATGCATCATAAAAGCGAATGCACAAAAAAAACGGATATCAAAAGATATCCGAAAAGAAAATTGCCGGCAGTGGGGGTCGAACCCACACACGGTTACCCGTAACAGATTTTGAGTCTGTCTCGTCTGCCAATTCCGACATGCCGGCAGGCACATATTATTATTTCAAACGCCTGATGTATTGTATCATATGACTTTTATTCGGTCAAGTACACAAAAGACATAAAAATCGGAGGAAACATTTATGAACATATTGGTTACCGGAGGAACCGGATATATCGGTTCACATACAGTTGTGGAGCTTTTAAACAAAGGACATGAGGTTACTATATTTGATAACCTCAGCAACTCTAAAATAGAGATGCTTGATAAAATTAAGGAGATTACCGGTAAAACAGCAAGATTTTTCAAGGCGGACCTGTTGGATACAGAATCCATGAGGACTGTGTTCGAGGCCGGCAGATATGACGCTGTTATTCATTTTGCAGGTCTTAAGGCTGTGGGCGAGTCAGTGGAAAAGCCTCTGCTTTATTATGAGAATAATATCTCGGGTACCATCAATCTTATCAAGCTCATGAAGGAATATGATTGCAAAAGGATTATTTTTTCTTCATCGGCTACCGTATACGGTTCTCCGAAATCCGTTCCCATAAGAGAGGATTTTCCTCTTTCTACAACTAATCCTTACGGCTCTACAAAGCTGATGCTTGAATACATTCTTACCGATGTTGCAAAGGCTGACCCTGATTTCAGCGTCGTACTCCTCAGATATTTCAATCCCATAGGAGCTCACGAGAGCGGTCTTATAGGCGAAGTGCCGAACGGTATCCCCAACAATCTTATGCCTTATATCATGCAGGTTGCTGTCGGAATACTTCCCAGACTCGGGGTGTTCGGTAATGATTATGATACTCCGGACGGAACCGGTGTAAGGGATTATATCCATGTTGTCGATCTTGCAAAGGGACATGTCAATGCGGTTGATAAGGTTACATCTGTAAACGGAGTTAATGTTTATAATCTCGGAACAGGCATCGGTTACAGCGTACTTGATATTGTAAAGGCATTTGAAAAGGCTAATGATATTGAGATACCTTATGATATCAAGCCCAGAAGAGCAGGTGATATTGCAATGTGTTATGCGGATCCTTCAAAGGCTAAGGAAGAGCTTGGCTGGGAGGCGAAGCTTGATCTGGAAAAAATGTGTAAGGATTCATGGAATTTTGCAAAGAACTATTATAAATAAAGGTATTTAAGGTTATACAAATGGAAAGAGAAGAAATGCTGGCTAAGCTTAAGGGCAAGCTGAATTCAAAAAGATATGTACATTCCGTAGGAGTAGAATATACCGCCGCATGCCTGGCGTTCAAATACGGAGAGGATGTAAAAAAAGCCCGGGTTGCAGGTCTTATTCATGACTGTGCAAAATGTATTCCTACCGACGAAAAATTAAAAAAAGCCGAAAAGCTAAGGCTTCCGATATCCGAATGCGAAAGACTCAGTCCCGATCTTTTACATGGTAAGCTTGGAGCATATTATGCGAAAAAATGGTTCGGTGTAACCGATCCGGAAATTCTTTCGGCGATCACATATCATACGACCGGAAAACCAGACATGACACTTCTTGAAAAGATAATATTTGTTGCCGATTATATCGAGCCTAACAGAAAGATCATCTTTGAGCTTCCCGAGATAAGAAAGGAAGCCTTTGAGGATATAGACAAGGCAGTGTGTCACATTTTAAAAAATACACTTGATTATCTTGACGGGAAAACAAATATAATAGATGATATGACAGAAAAAACTTATAGATTTTATATTAATCAGGAGGGCAGAGAATAATGAATCCTTCATGGCTCGATACGGTAAAGGATGCACTTGCGGACAAAAAAGCTTACGATATAAATGTTCTTGATATCAAGGGCTCATCACCCTTATGTGATTATTTTGTAATAGCATCCGCTTCTAATGTAAATCAGCTTTCAGCAATCGCGGATAATGTTGAAGAAAAGCTTGAGGAGCTTGGTGTTCCGATGAAAAACAGAGAAGGCCGTGCTAACGGCGGCTGGATTCTTTTGGACTATACCGATTTTGTTATCCATCTTTTTACGGAAGAAATGAGATCATTCTACGATCTTGATCATACCTGGAAGGACTCACCGAAGCTTAACTGATATTTCCATAAAGGGCAGCACATATGAATAAAGAAAGATTAATGAGACAATTTGCAACGGATATTAACTATACCTCATCAAAATGTATGAGGATTTTTGCGTATTTTCTTATTGTCTATTATCTGTATTTCATATTTGTACTTAATCTGGATCTTACAATGGTGTCCATCGTTATCAGCATCTGTATAGTGGTGGCAATGATTCCGAGCGCGGTTGTTTTTATCTTCAAAAAAGCCGATAAGGATTACACAAAGCATATAATTCTGATATGCACCGTCGTTTTAATGACACTTCTTATTGTGGAATTCCAGCAGTTTTCATATGCCGTGATTCTATTCCCTCTGCTGGTTGCTTCACTGTATTTTAACAGAACCTTCGTACTTTTTGCCGCGATGCTTACTTCTCTCGGAATTCTTCTTTCGGCAATAATACTCAAATATGTGCCCGGAGTATATATTTATAATATGGCAAAACACGACGATCTGTTTCTTAATATGGCCATTCCCAATATAATAATAGTCATATCGTTATCAATAATCGCTTTCTTTATTGTTGACACTAATAGGAATTATGTTAATAAAAATATAGAGACCGCCATTAATATGATAAATAATGAAAAAGGTCTTGTATTTGCGTTTTCAGAGCTTTCCGAAAACAAATCCAAATTTACCGGGGAGCATATAAAGAGAGTTTCGGAATATATGAGAGTTATGGCCATTTCCTCGGGCTTTGACGAGGAATATGCAGATAAGCTTGCAACAGCCGCTATGATGCACGATATAGGAAAGCTTATGATAAGCGAAGAGATACTTGACAAGCCGACCAAGCTTACTGACGAAGAATATCAGATAATGAAGAACCATGTTCTTTACGGAGATGCGCTTCTCGAAAAATGTCCCGGTGAGATATTCCATCTGGCCCGAATTATGGCAAGGGAGCATCATGAAAAATGGAACGGCAAGGGTTATCTGGGAATGAAGGGCACCGAGATAGCGTATATTTCAAGATTACTCTCAGTATGTGATGTTTTTGATGCCCTGACCGCCGAAAGAATGTATAAAAAGGGCTGGGACCTTCAGGAAGCATATGATGAGATAGTAAGATGCAGTGGTGAGGATTTCGATCCCGAGGCTGTAAAGCTTTTCCGGGATAATTTTGAAAAATTCAAGGAAATCCATGATAAATATAAGGATGTGCAGGTATACTGATGTTTAGAATAATGAATGAATATCTTTCGAAGATAAATCTTATGGTCGGTGATGATATTTACAGACAGATAGAAGGATTTTTGAGAGATGAAAAGGATATAACCAAATATTCGGTTAATACTAATTTTAACCGGTATATCATTGATGTTAAGCTTACCGATTATTCTCTCGAAAAAGCTGAAGACTTCTACAACAGGCTGAGCCTGAAGCTTTCATTTCCGTATTCCTCGATGTACTTAAGATACAATGAAGGTGATATGGTAAGATACAGGTTTGTAACCTGCAAAGAAGATAAAAGCGGTATTTACGCCGATATAGTAATATCATAACGATGTGGAGGATATAATGTCACAGCTCGAATTAACAAAAAGACAAATGGAAATACTTGAATTCCTGAAAAATTTTATTTCAGAAAAAGGTTTTCCGCCTACGGTGCGTGAGATAGGGAAAGCAGTTGGTCTTTCTTCGACCGCTTCGGTATATTTCCAGCTTAAAGCTTTGGAGGATAAGGGCTATATTAAAAGAGACCCTGCAAAAAACAGATGTATAGAAATAATAAGTGATGAATATAAGAATGCTTTTAGTAATGCATTTAATATTCCCGTGGTCGGCACCGTAACTGCCGGTTCGCCCATTCTTGCAGTTGAAAATATCACAGGACATTTTCCGCTTTCCTCCGATTACTTCGGAGAAAAAGCTTCTTTTATGTTAAGGGTAAAGGGCGAGAGCATGATAAATGCCCATATCGCTGACGGTGATATTGTTATAGTTGAAAAGACAAGCTATGCCGAAAACGGCGATATTGTCGTTGCGCTTCTTGAAGATTCGGCTACCGTTAAAAGGTTTTATAAGGAAAAGGATCATATCAGACTTCAGCCCGAAAACGATAATATGGAACCCATAATCTCTGATAATGTCGAAATCATAGGAAAGGTAATCGGTCTTTTCAGAATTATCTCTTGAATAAAATATTCATTTGAATTATCATAGTTAGGTTAAAAAAAGCGGGAGACAATCAAATGAAAGATGCATTGTTACATACACCCGAAGGTGTAAGAGATATATACGGTGATGAGATTATCACAAGAAAAAACATTACCGAAAGAATACTCGGCGAATTTCATTCATACGGATTCAAGGATATTCAGCCGCCCTCATTCGAGTATTTTGATATATTCAATATCAATATCGGATCGGCACCCTCCAACAAAACCTTCAAGTTTTTTGACAGGGAAAATAACACTCTGGTGCTTCGTCCCGATTTCACACCGGGAATCGCAAGATGCTACGCAAAATATTTCCGCGACGAGCAGCTTCCGGTAAGGCTATGCTACAGCGGAAACACATTTATGAATACACTGCAGCATCAGGGTAAGCTTTGTGAAAGAGCACAGGCAGGCTGTGAGCTCATTAATGATGACACCTCAGGTGCGGATGCCGAGATTCTTGCTCTTATAATAAACAGCATAAAAAGCACGGGTATAAGCTCCTTCCAGATTGAAGTCGGAGAGGTTGAATTCTTCAAGGGCATTATGGAAGAAGCAGGTTGCAGTGAGGATGAAATTATCAGAATAAGAGAGCTTATAGATAAGAGGAATTTCTTCGGACTTACCGAATATGTTGATAAACTGGATATTCCGGTAAATACCCGTGAGGCACTTCGTAATTTTGACAGCTTCTTTGGAGGAGTAGAAATGCTGGATAAGGCAGAGGACTTTGCATGCTGCGAAAGATCGAAGGAAGCTCTTGAAAGACTCAGAAAGGTCTATAAGGCCATATCTTATTACGGTCTTGAAAAATATGTTGATTTCGACCTCGGTCTTATAAATGATTATGATTATTATACCGGGATCACAATCAGCGGTTATACCTACGGAACAGGCAATCCTATAGTAAAAGGCGGCAGATACAACAGCCTTCTTAAAAATTTTGACAGAGACTGTCCCGCTGTGGGCTTTGCCATATATATCGATGAGCTTATGATAGCTTTAATGAAACAGGATATTTCTCACGAGATACCTGCCGAGGGAGCTCTGGTCATATATGAAAAGATATCGCAGGAAAAGGCGGTAAGCTTTTCGCAAAATAAAAGAGAAGAAGGCAGCAGTGTCTTTCTAATCCGAAAATCCGCGAGACATTCTGTTGAAGAATACATTTCTTATGCAAAAGATAATAACAAAAAGAGCTTATATTATTTTGATGAAGCATGCGAGCTTCATGAATATCCGGTAGACTGATTCTCCCGTAAAGATAAGGAAAGAACGGAAATGATTAAGTATATAAATGATGAAAGATATCTTACATTTGCACTTGCAAAGGGCCGTCTGGCCGAAAAGACGATGGAGCTTTTTAAGGATATCGGAATAACCTGCAGTGAAATGGAAGATAAGGGCACGAGGAAGCTGATCTTTGTAAATGAAGAGCAGCATCTTCGTTTTTTCCTTGCTAAGGCAAGTGATGTTCCTACCTATGTCGAATATGGTGCTGCCGATCTCGGAGTTGTGGGAAGAGATACCATTCTGGAAGAGCAGCGAAATATACATGAGGTTATGGATCTCGGCTTCGGCAAATGTAAAATGTGCGTATGCGGTCCCTTGGAGGCAAAAGAGCTCCTGTCAAAAAATGAGATAATAAGGGTTGCAAGCAAATATCCGAATATTGCAAAGGATTATTTTGCGAACACCAAGCAGCAGACCGTTGAGATAATAAAGCTGAATGGTTCCGTAGAGCTTGCTCCCATCGTCGGACTTGCCGATGTCATAGTTGATATAGTCGAAACGGGCACTACACTTCGCGAAAACGGGCTTGATGTACTTGAAACCGTAACAGACCTTTCAGCAAGAATGGTAGTAAATCAGGTTTCACTACGAATGGAGCATGAAAGAATAAGAAAGCTTATAAACGACCTTAACGAAAAAAGATTAGAAGGAAAGTTTTAACATAAGAGGAAGAAAAAATGCGTATTATACATCAGACTATGGAAGAAAAAGAGAATTTCTTCAAAAACCTTTTAAAGAGATCTCCGGATAATTACGGAAAATATGAGGATACGGTAAAAGCGATAATTGCAGATATCAAAGAAAGAAGAGATGAAGCTCTCTTCGAGTATACCGCTAAATTCGATAAAGCAGATATAAATGCAGCCAATATCGAAGTAACCGATGCTGAGATAGAGGAGGCTTACAAAGAAGTTTCACCCGAGCTTCTCAGAGTTATCAGACGAGCTATAACAAACATAAAATCTTATCATGAACTGCAGAAGAGAAACAGCTGGATAACAACAGAAGAAAACGGTGTCATGCTGGGACAGAAGATTTCTCCAATCGAAACGGCAGGCGTTTATGTACCGGGCGGAAAGGCTGCTTATCCCTCAACCGTTCTCATGAATGTTATTCCGGCTCATGTGGCAGGCGTTAAGAATATAATCATGACCACACCCTGCAACAGCGAAGGTAAGGTATATCCCAATACCCTTGTAGCAGCTAAGGAAGCCGGAGTTAATCATATATATAAAGCGGGTGGAGCGCAGGCAATCGCAGCCATGGCATTCGGAACACAGTCCATACCCAAGGTTGACAAGATAGTCGGTCCCGGAAACATTTTCGTAGCTCTTGCCAAGAGACTTGTTTACGGACATGTAAGTATTGACTCTGTTGCAGGTCCCAGCGAGGTTTCGATAATCGCAGACGAAAGCGCAAATCCTAAATTTGTTGCTGCAGACCTTCTTTCACAGGCCGAGCACGATGAGCTGGCATCTGCTGTTCTTGTAACCGACAGTGAAAAGCTGGCAAAAGAAGTATCGGAGTGGGTTGACCAATTCACGGCTTCACTCGAAAGAAAAGAGATAATAGAAAAATCTCTGGAGAATTTCGGTTACATAATCATTGTTGAAAATATGGATGCTGCAGTGGAGCTTACAAATGACCTTGCACCCGAGCATCTTGAGATACATACAAAAAATCCTTATGAAACAATGACAAAAATTAAAAATGCCGGAGCCATTTTCCTCGGCGAGTATTCTTCGGAACCGCTCGGTGATTATATGGCAGGACCGAATCATGTGCTTCCCACAAACGGTACGGCGAAATTCTTTTCTCCGCTCGGTGTGGATGACTTTATCAAAAAATCATCCATTATCAGTTATTCAAGAGATGCACTTTTTGACATTTATAAGGATGTTGCGACCTTTGCCGAGTCAGAGGGACTTACCGCACATGCTAATTCAATGTATGTTAGGTTTGAATAAAAGGAGTCGATATGAAGGAAAGAAAAAGTCACATTAAAAGGACTACATTTGAAACTGACATAGATATGATCCTTAATCTTGACGGAGAAGGCGAATTCAATGTGAATACCGGAATCGGATTTTTCGATCATATGCTTAACAGCTTCGCAAAGCACGGAAATTTCGATCTGGATGTAAATGCTTCCGGGGACCTTGAGGTGGATTGTCATCATACAATTGAGGATACCGGAATCGTACTCGGCCAGGCTATTAAGGAAGCGGTAGGAGATAAAGCCGGGATTAAAAGATATGCTTCATTTATCATGCCGATGGATGAGGCTCTTATCCTTGTAAGTGTTGATATTTCCGGCAGACCGTATTTTTCCTACGATCTGAAGCTGACAGCTCCCAAGGTAGGTGATTTCGACACGCAAATGACAAGGGAATTCTTCTATGCGGTTTCCTACAGTGCAGGTATGAATCTTCACATTAAACAGCTTGACGGGATCAATGATCATCATATAATTGAAGCGACCTTCAAGGCATTTGCAAATGCGCTTTCCGAGGCCGTAAGCATAGACAAAAGATTAGAAGGAAAAATACTCTCCACAAAGGGAGCATTATAAGGAGTTATTAATGGATTATAAATTATTAGCAGCACTGCTGAGTACGGAAAATGCCGAAGATGAGGCTTCTATTTACAGCCACACATCCGATGCCGTAGCAATTTTAGAGCCCGGTGCCGACAGAAGCTTTATAGACAGGATAGTACCTGTGATAAAGTCCATTATCAGATCAAGCGGTGCACCCATATATGTGGCCGGCGGGATCAAGCGCTTTGAAGATGTAAAAAAGCTGATATACGCCGGTGCTCATATTTGCTTCGCGGATCTTTCATATCTTGAAAACGAAGACGTATATAAAGAAGCCTGCGAAAGATTCGGAAAAGAGAAGCTCGGAATCATCATCGATGCTAAGAAAAACGATGACGGTTTGGTTACATTTTCATATCTTAAAAAGCTTTCCGAAAGCGGCATTTCCAATGTTCTTGTTTTAAATGCCGCCGAAGACACATTTGCAAATGATATCACGGAAGAAGCATCCGGAGTCAAATCGGATTTACCTGTTATCTTTACGGTCCTTGACAGTGAAGATACTACCGAAATGATTTACGATATCAAAAAGTCCGATGCCACCGATGTGTTTATCATAAATACTTCCGGAAAGCCCGATATAATGTCACTTAAAAATAAGCTTAAGGAAAATGGCATCACCGTTAAGAGTCTTGAAAGCGCTATCAGCTTTTCCGATTTTAAGAAGGACGGAAACGGACTTATCCCCTGTATTGTTCAGGATTATAAAACAAATGATGTTCTCATGATGGCTTATATGAACGAGGAAGCCTTTAATAAGACTATCGAGACGGGTCTTATGACATATTATTCGAGAAGCCGCAGTTCACTTTGGGTTAAAGGGGAAACCTCGGGTCATTTTCAATATGTTAAGTCACTGGATATTGACTGTGACAGGGATACGCTTCTTGCAAAGGTATTTCAGGTGGGTGCAGCCTGCCATACGGGAAACAGAAGCTGCTTTTATACTCCGCTCGCAAAGAGCGCCGATAAAAAGAAAAGCCCTCTTACTGTTTTAAATGATGTTTATGATGTGATAATAGACAGAAAAAATAATCCCAAGGAGGGATCATATACCAATTATCTTTTTGACAAGGGTATTGATAAAATGCTGAAAAAGGTCGGAGAGGAGTGTACCGAGGTAGTTATCGCCGCAAAGAATCCTGACAGTGAAGAGATCAAATATGAGATTGCGGATCTTCTGTACCACCTTATGGTAGTTATGGCTGAAAGAGATGTTACCTGGGAGGACATTACCAGGGAACTTGCCGACAGAGAGTAGTTTTGATAGGAGGTATTATGGACGCTGTATATGCTGAATTTATAACATATATCATAAAATTTGTTGTTTTTGCCGCTCTGGCTGTATCAGGCTTTGCAATCGGAGCAGCAGTAAAAAAGAAAAAAGATTCAAAAGCTTCGGAGGAAAAATAAAGTGGAAAAATACGGACTTAACGAACTTAGAGAAATGTATCTTTCATATTTTGAAAAGAAAAACGATCACTTAAGAATGAAGAGCTTTTCTCTGGTTCCTCATAATGACAACAGCCTTCTTCTTATCAATGCCGGTATGGCTCCCTTAAAGCCTTACTTCACCGGACAGGAAATACCTCCCCGTAAAAGGGTTACTACCTGTCAGAAATGTATAAGAACCGGCGATATCGAGAATGTGGGAAAGACAGCAAGACACGGTACCTTCTTTGAAATGCTGGGTAACTTCTCCTTCGGTGATTATTTTAAGCATGAAGCTATTAAGTGGTCCTGGGAATTTCTGACTGAGGTTGTCGGCCTTGATCCCGACAGGCTTTATCCCTCTGTATATCTGGATGATGATGAAGCCTTTGATATCTGGAACAAGGAAATAGGAATTCCGGCAGACCGCATTTATAAGTTCGGAAAGGAAGATAATTTCTGGGAGCACGGCGCAGGTCCCTGCGGTCCCTGTTCCGAAATATACTATGACCGCGGAGAGAAGTACGGAACCGGTCCCGAAGCCGTTGTAGGTGGTGAATCCGACAGATTCATCGAGGTCTGGAACAATGTATTTACTCAATTTGAAAATGACGGCCACAATAATTATACGACACTTAAACAGAAAAATATCGATACCGGAATGGGTCTTGAAAGACTTGCCGTTGTTGTTCAGGATGTAGATTCCATTTTTGATGTGGATACGGTAAGAGCGATAAGAGACAAGGTATGTGAGATTGCAGGCGTTACCTACGGAGATAAATATGAAACTGATGTATCCGTAAGAGTAATAACGGATCATATCCGTTCCGTTACATTTATGACATCAGACGGAATCACTCCTTCAAATGAAGGAAGAGGCTATGTTCTCCGCCGTCTGCTTCGTCGTGCCGCAAGACACGGAAGGCTTCTCGGTATAAAGGATGCATTCCTTAATGACGTTGCTGCTACCGTAATAGAGAATTCAAAGGGCGCATATCCCGAGCTTGAGGAAAGAAGTGCTTATATCTTTAATGTCATCGGACAGGAAGAAGCAAACTTCAACCGTACCATCGATCAGGGTCTTTCCATTCTTGAGGACTATAAGAAAAAGCTTAAGGAAGAAGGAAAAACCGTACTTGACGGGCAGAGCGCATTTAAGCTCTATGACACATTCGGCTTTCCTATCGACCTTACGGGCGATATCTTAAAGGAAGACGGGCTTTCCGTTGACGAAGATAAATTCAGGGAATGCATGGAGATTCAGAGAAAGACTGCCCGTAATGCAAGAAAGACTACAAATTACATGGGGGCTGACGCAACCGTTTATGAGAGTCTGCCTCTTGAAATGACTTCAAGATTTGAAGGTTATGACAAGCTTTCTCTTGAGGCTGATATTTGTGCCGTTACTAAAAATGTAATAACCAAGGCTGAAAACGGTGAGGAAAAAACAGCTTCCGAAATTTGTGAAACACTTAAAGAGGGCGAAAACGGCTCACTTATCTTACCTGTTACACCCTTCTATGCAACAATGGGTGGTCAGACAGGAGATACAGGTGTTATTAAAACTCTCGGAGGAACCTTTGTTGTTCAGGATACCGTTAAGGTTGCCGGTGATAAGATCGCTCATATAGGATATGTTGAATCCGGTGAGATAAATAACGGTGAAAAAGCTGTTCTTACGGTAGATTCCGAGAGAAGAGCACTTATATGCAAGAATCATTCTGCTACACACCTTCTTCAGAAAGCTCTTAAGGTTGTACTCGGAAATCATGTTGAGCAGAAGGGCTCACTCGTAGACTCTGACAAGCTGAGATTTGATTTCTCACACAATATGGCAATGACAAATGAAGAGATTGAAAAGGTTGAAAGCTTAGTTCAGAAGGAGATAGATGAAGCCATCGGCGTTGAGACAAAGGAAATGTCTCTTGATGACGCAAAGAAAACCGGTGCAATGGCGCTGTTCGGAGAAAAGTACGGTGAAACTGTACGCGTTGTCATGATGGGAGATTTTTCAAGAGAATTATGCGGTGGTACTCATGTGCCCAATACATCAGCTATCGGTCAGTTCAAAATCGTATCCGAATCAGGAACCGCAGCAGGTGTAAGGCGTATCGAAGCTATAACCGGAAAAGCAGTTCTTGATTATTATAAAAACCTTGAAGCTACCCTCAAAAATGCGGCGGCTGCAGCTAAGACAAGTCCCGAACTGCTTCCCGAAAAGATTGCTTCCTTGAATCAGGAGATAAAGAGTCTTGCATCGGAGAATCAGAAGCTTAAGGATAAGATAGCCAAGGCTGAGGCAGCAGGTTCTGCAGACAGCGGCATAAAGATCAAGGATACCGATGTTATTACACTTTCTCTTAAGGATGTGGATGTAAATGCCATGAGAACGCTCGGTGATGATTATAAGGCTAAAATGTCTAATGTGGTTGTCATCATGGCTTCAGATCTCGGCGGCAAGGTAATGCTGCTTGTAATGGCAAGTGATGAGGCGGTTTCTTCGGGAATCCATGCCGGAAATATCATAAAGACCATCGCTCCCGTTATCGGAGGAGGTGGCGGCGGTCGTCCCAATATGGCTCAGGCCGGCGGCAAGGATGCTTCCAAGATAGACGAAGCACTTCAAAAGGGTATCGAGACAGTAAAGACCATGCTGTAAAAAAACAGTTATCTTAAAAGATATTGTCAGGTATTTTTGTAACTTTTTGGTTGACTTACACTTATTATGTGTTATAATATCACTCGTGCCGTAACTTTTGGCACAGTTCACAACTGGAGGGAGGTTGGGAAAAGATGTCTAGCGTCGTTGTTAAAGAAAACGAGACTTTGGATTCTGCTCTTCGCAGATTCAAAAGGAATTGCGCAAAAGCCGGAATTCAGCAGGAGATACGCAAGAGAGAGCATTACGAGAAGCCGTCGGTAAAGCGCAAGAAGAAGTCTGAAGCTGCAAGAAAACGCAAGTATAAATAAGCTTATATAGAACCTTACATAGCTCATGTAGGGTTCTTTTTTTCTATAAGGAAGAATATATGGATAAGAAAGAATACAACATCGATTCCGGACACATTCAAAATATATTCGGAAGCTATGATGTCAATATAAAAAATATCTGCAGAAGCTTTGATGTGGATTATAATATGAGGAACGAGCTTCTTATCATTACCGGTGAGGAAAGAAATCTTGAGATGGCCGATCAATGTATAAAAGAGCTTATTCTTCTTTCCGAAAATGATGAAATTATAGATGAGCAGAAGCTCAGTTATACGATCTCCACAATAAAATCCGCATCATTTGAAAAGCTGAGTGATATTTCCGACAGCGATAT
>CACYCJ010000120.1 GCA_902772925.1 uncultured Lachnospiraceae bacterium | reverse complement strand
CTTATAAGAGTTTCATGCGGACTTGAGGATGCCGACGACCTTATCAACGATCTCAGAAATGCATTTGAAGCATAAGACCGGGTCAGAAAAATGATAGCTAAGATTAAAGAATTATATTCTAAATACAGAGAGATTATCTCCTATCTTTTTTGGGGAGTCATGTCGACTGTTGTAAACTATGGCGCATACTTCCTATGTACCATGGTATTCCATCTGAATTACCTTATCAGTAACGGAATAGCATGGGTTGCCGCAGTTCTGTTTGCCTTCGTCACCAACAAGCTTTTCGTATTCGAATCAAAAAGCTGGGAGCCGAAACTGGCATTCAAGGAATTCTGGCAGTTCGTATCCGCAAGAATCTTCTCAGGTCTCCTCGAGACCGGAATGCTGTATCTCTTCGTGGATGTACTCGGATTCCCGGATGCACCGATAAAGATAATCGCCAGCATACTTGTGGTTATCATAAATTACGTCTTCAGTAAGCTGATCATATTCAAAAAACCTAAGGATGAATAGTGTGACACAGTGACGGTCACACTATCGCACCGTTATGGTGACTGAAAAAGAGATACAGGCAGGTATTTTTCAAAGCTTTCGTGAAGGTTTCGTAGTTTTTCCAAAACTACGGTTATAGAATTTTCCAAATGCACGAGACTGTTTGAGCCGTAGGCGAGTTTCGAGTGCTTTGTGAAAATTCATAACCATATTTTGTGAAAAACAGAAACCGAAATGAGCTTTGAAAAACACCTGCCTGTATCTTTTTTTAATCACATAATGGTGCGATTCTAAAGGCTCTTGGAGACTTCTGCGCAAGCATCCATTGCTTCTATAAGGCTGCTTCTGAAGCCCATGTTTTCAAGGACTCTGACAGCCTCTATAGTGGTGCCTGCGGGTGAGCAGACCATATCCTTCAGTTCTCCGGGATGCTTTCCGGTCTCAAGTACCATTTTTGCGCTTCCGTATACTGCCTGAGCTGCGAAGGTATAGGCCTTCGGTCTGGGCATTCCGAGCTTAACGGCAGCATCTGCCATCGCTTCTATCATCATAAATACATATGCGGGAGAGCTTCCGCTTACGGCGCATACCGCATCCATCAGATTTTCGGGAACCTCCTCGGCTTTTCCGAAGGACGAGAGTATATCCATGGCAACCGCCATTTCATCAGCGCTCACCGCTTCGGCTTTGCACACTCCGGTCATGCCTTCTCCGACAAGAGCCGGTGTGTTGGGCATTGTCCTTACAAGCCTCAGCTTCCTTTCAAAATGATCCTCATACCATCCGATGGATTTTCCCGCTACTATCGATATCAGAAGCTTTCCTTCAACCTCATTTTTAACCTCTTCGGCAACCGTCCCTATAACCTGAGGCTTGACTGCAAATACTATAACGTCGCTCATACGGCAGAGCTCTTTGTTGTCTGATACCGCATTTATCCCGAACTCTTTTTCGACGAACTGTCTTTCAGCCTCTACAGGTGAAGATGCCGTTATATCCTTCCTTCCCGGCTTTTCACTGCCTATAGTTCCGCCTTCATCAAGCTTTTTTATAATTCCTCCGATAATGGCCTTTGCCATATTTCCGGCGCCTATGAAACCTATCTTCACTTTTATCTCCTTTTTATCAATCATAAATAAATACTGTTGTTCCGCCGGGCACATTGTCGTATACCCATTTTGCGTTTGAAAGCTCGCACCTGATACAGCCGTGCGAAAGATTCATTCCGAGACGGGGATCCACACAGTTTCTCGGTGTATCGGAATAATCATAAAGCACCGAATGTATATGGTAACCGTCATAGACACGGGTTGCATACCAGCACCTTACATGCTCGGTATCGAAGTAGATCATCTTATAAAAGATTCCCTGTGCGCCTATTACATATCTTCCCTTGATGGTAGGTGTCTCGGGAGCGCCCGTGGTAACCTGGAAGTATTTGATGCATTCCCAATTTCCGGCTGAGCCCTTATAAACGCCTAAGTGATGTCCGGTACAATCGATCATTACAAGCATACCGGATGCACTTGTCTGATTTCTGGCCTTGGTATCCATGTTAAAGTCATATGTGTCGTATTTTACGCCGTTCGGTCCGAAGTGATAATACTTTCCGTCTATATAAACCTCACCTATAGCCATCTCTCCTCGTTTATGTCCATAGCCTTCGTTTTTATAGAAATAGTACTGCTTTCCGAGGATCGTCTGCCATCCGACCTGCATTACGCCGTCTTCATTAAAGAAGTACATAATGTTTCCGAATTTATTAAAGTAATGGAAAAATGCGCCCATTTCGCCTTCATGATTGCCGTCTTCTCTTGCATAGCAGGTAAGCCCGTTGCAGTCAAGCCATCCGGTCTGAACCTTGCCTTCAGGTGAAAAGAGATATTTGCGGCCGCCGAGGATCGTAATTCCCGTATCCAGAGCGCCAAATGCATCACCCAGAACTCCGGTCTCATTTGCATGATATGTACTTCCGTTGCAATCAAACCATCCGAATAATAGATGTCCGTTATTGTCAAAGAAATACTGTCTGTTTTTAACTGCCACTCTTCCGACACCGATCTTTCCGTAGCCGGAGCCGATTGCGGCAGTATTATTTGCATAGTAGTAAAATGCGCCTATCTTCAGCCAGCCTGTATCAAGCCTTCCTTCAGCTCCGAAATGATATCTGCTTGAGCCTATAAACTGAAATCCGCGGAAGATCTCTCCCTTTATGTCAGTAGGCTTTCCGGAAGTCTGTGCATAATAAACATTTCCGTTTACCTTAAACCATCCTGTCGCAAGAGCTCCTTCCTTGTCGAAATACATTCTTTTGCCCTTGTAGCTGCAAAAGCCCGTAAGCTTCTTTCCCTTAAGATAGCAATACCACTTATCGGAAACCCTTTTCCACTTGATATTCTTATCTTTTGTAAAGTCATAGATGCTTGTCATCGTAAGGTCTTCATCTACATCAAGGACCTGTTCCTCTACCTTGACGTCATAATCCTCTTCTATGACTTCATCCACGCCTATTTCATCCTCGCCGGGAATATCATTATCGACAGCGCCGTAATCATCAATGGTCGGGACCACTTCCTCCGAATCGCCGTCAACAACAGTCATATCGGAATTGATATCATCAAAGACTCCTTCATCAAAGTCTCCGTCGGACTCTTCATCGGACTGATCCGCATTTTCCTGCTCTGCGGCAAACAGCCTTGTCGATGCTTCAGTCGGAAAAAACATTCCCATGACAAAAAGCAATGCTAAAACTATCGCGATCTTCTTTTTCATAACTGCTCCTGTTCTTTTACTCAAATAGTTTACAGAATTTTTTGAACGCTTCATTTCCGGTATCATTTCTCTTATATACACCGGCGTCCTCAAGTACACCCGAGAAAACGGTCGCAACCTCGTCCCTTATCAGTTCGTGGATATCTGTTTTCTCATTTATCTTATGCTTCCAGGCTTCAACCCAGTCAGCATGCTTATCAGTCATTTCGTCCTGTCTTAAATCCTCGCCCGCCGAAATCCTCTTTTCAAGAACCTCGAGCTCGGCCTTAAGCCTTGCCGGGAGCACAGCCAGTCCCATAACCTCTATAAGTCCTATATTTTCCTTCTTGATATGATGATATACTGCATGAGGATGGAAAACACCGAGGGGACATTCTTCCGTAGTAATGTTATTTCTGAGAACGAGATCCATTTCATAAAGCCCGTCTCTCATTCTGGCAATGGGAGTAATGGTATTATGAGGAACTCCGTCTGTCTCACTGTAGATAAATGCGTCTTCGTCCGTATAGCCTCTCCATTTTTGCAGGATCATATCCGAAGCGTCCGCAAGCAGCTTTTTGTCACTGCTCTGAAGCCTGATGACCGACATGGGCCACTTTACAATGCCTGCCCGGATATCGGGGAAATCCTTAAGCGTAAACTCACACTCGTAATCGGCTCTCGCCATGGGAAATTCGTAGCTTCCGCCCTGGAAGTGGTCATGAGAGAGGATTGAGCCGCCGACTATCGGAAGATCCGCATTCGATCCTATGGTATAATGAGGGAACATTTCGATGAAATCCAGAAGCTTCTCAAAGGTTCCCCTGTCTATCTTCATGGGAATATGCTTATCATTAAAAACTATACAATGCTCGTTATAATACACATATGGCGAATACTGCAGATAATACTGCTCTCCCCCGAGAGTAATCGGGATAATGCGGTGATTCTGTCTTGCGGGATGATTAAGATGCCCCGCAAAACCTTCATTTTCCCTGCAAAGAAGGCACGCCGGATATCCGGATTTTTTAGCCTGTCCCGCAGCTATTATATCTCTCGGATCCTTTTCGGGCTTCGAAAGATTTATTGTAATGTCAAGACTTCCGTACTCCGTTTCCGATTTCCATTTTTCATCCTTAACTATACGGTCCGTCCTGATATAATTTGTTGCCTTTGCAAATGCGTAGTACCAGTCGGTCGCTTCCTTCGGAGATACGGCATATCTTTCCTTAAACTCTCTTCTTACACTTGAAGGCGGAGGCGTTAAGAGTCCCATGATCTTTGTATCGTAAAGATCCCTCATGGCACCGGTATCCTTCTCCATTATGCCCTTTGAAAGTGCGTAGATAATAATATCGTCAAGGATCTTCGTCAGAGGTCTCTTATCTTCGTTACCCATCATCTGAAGGATCCTGTTTTCATCGTAATCATCGACTCCGAATTCTTCAAGAAGTCTGTTGGTCACATATATTTTGTCATCCTCACTGATAAGCCCGGAGGACATTCCGTAATCCACCAGCTCATAAATATTTCTGTCTATCATATATAAGTCTCCGTTTCTTTTTTACAGTACCTTTATTCCGCCGAAGCTTCTGATAAAAAGTACACTGCAAGCGCCATCTCCGAAAATGCCGTCCATAAGCTTTTTGTAGCCTTCGACCATATCACTCGGAACAAATGCCTGGATCGTTCCCGCAAAGCCGCCGCCATGCACACGGGAGGCTCCCCTTTCTCCAAGGTAATCCTCACTCATTGCCAGAGCTACGGAAACATTCTGATGATCCACATCACGGTTAGTGTATACATTCTGGAGATATTTATATGAAGAATTCCCGGACTTTCTGACCGTCTTCATAAAGCCGTCTATATCGTTATTCTTAAGATCCTCAACCTCCTCGGTAACTCTTTCATTTTCCCTGAAGAAATGAATGGCGCGAAGGACAGCTCTGTCCGAAAGCTT
>CACYCJ010000119.1 GCA_902772925.1 uncultured Lachnospiraceae bacterium | reverse complement strand
GCCTGAAGCATACATTCCCATTTCACATAACGGTTGCATTCCACGCAGGGATTCGGCGTAAGGCCGTTTACATAATCCCGCATAAACGGTTCCGTCACATGACGCCTGAATTCCCCGACCGCATTAAATGCATAATAAGGAATGCCGATGGTCGCAGCCGCATTTGCCGCATCATCGATCTCGCAGCACCTGCTGCCCGCGCCGTCAAGGCTCTCCCATATCCTGAGCGTCACGCCAACCACATCATATCCCATTTTCTTCAGAAGGTATGCCGCAACGGCACTGTCTACGCCGCCTGACATGCCAACCAGAACTCGTTTCATTTAATTTGTTTTTTCCTTTCCCATCATGTTTTCTCGTCTACACTTTACAGTTTTTTCATCATACAGAGCGAATCCGTCATCCCTTCATAGGGCCCGTAGTTATCAATCACTTCAAAGCCCAGTTTCTTATAGACATGAACCGATTCCTTTAGTAGCTCTCCGGTTTCAAGGATCATGTATTCATAGCCCTTCTCGCGGGCCCATTCGATAAGCTCGGTCACGATCTTCGTTCCGATACCCTTGCCCTGATTGCCCGGTCTCACAAAAAGCCTTTTCAGCTCGGTGGCATTGCTGATGTCACAATACTTATACTCTCTCATTGCCCCGGCACCGGCCACAACGCCATCCGAATAAGCCACAACCGCTTCCTTTATCTGATCGAGCTGATTGAACTCCGTGTACTTATCCCTCTGGATCACCTTTCCGACGCGTCTCTCCAGGTCCTCATCAAGTAATCTGCAGTTCTCGACGAAATCCTCATTTTTGCCGTCGCACCTTTTAAGGCATATTCCGCTTTCATTTATCTCATTGGTGCTCATTGTCAGTCTTCCTTTGGTTTACATAATTTTATCTACAGTTTTTCCACCCAGTCAAAGAACTTATCCAGGGTTTTGTTGGTTTCCCTTGTCTCCAGGAACAGTCCCGCGGTGTACCAGGAATGCGTATCCCTCTTATCCGTAACGCTGTATATCTCACAGGGATTTCCGACCTTCTCCGCCCTCCTTGCAAAGTCCTCGGCGCAGGCGAATTCCATCAATCCGTCGTGCTTGCTCTGGATCAGTAGCATGGGAATGTGATTTTTAGCCATCAATTTAACCGGCTCCCCGTTCCTCCTGTCGTAACCCTTCTTGAAAAGCTGATTGAGAAGAAGCATCAGCATCAAGGAATTATCATCACGGAAGCTGTAAGGACCTCCGAAACCGACAAAGCCGATTATATTTGAAATTCTCACATGATACTTTTTCTGAACCTTCGGGCAGTAGCACATTATTGATGCCAAATGTGCTCCGGCGGACGGTCCCGTAACAACGATCTGTGATATATCGATGTTTCGTCTCTTCATATAATTCAACGCATAATTATATGCCCTGCAGACATCCCTTATCTGTACGGGGTATTTATTTATGGGCGACAATCTGTAGCCCAGTGACAGAAAACGGTAGCCCTGATCTGCCACACTTTGACCCACAAAATCAAAGGCTTTGGGGCTGCCTGCATTCCAGCCGCCGCCATGAACCCAGACAATGATCTTGTCACTTTTCAGTTCTTCCGGCTCGTAGTAAAGAATGTACTGAGCACTATTCACCCCATATGGAATATACACCGGTCTTATCTTTTTCTTCACCTGCATCATTTTACTGTACAGTCCGAAATAGCTGAGACTTTCACGCATATAATCATTCATGACTCACACCCCCGTTTTATTCCACTTCCTCTTTTACCTTCTCAAATCTGTAAACCTGCTCGATATCCGGATATTTTTCCTTATCCACCTTGCCGATAAACATATCATACGGGCGGACGAACATTTCAAATTCACCGTAGAGCGACTGATATACGACCACCATTTCCTTGGTTTCCGTATGCTTTGCTATCCCGATGATCTTATAAAGATAAACGTTCCTGTCCCTGTCCTTCTGGGACAATGTCTCTCTTTTGAAATGCTGCACGATATCCCCTGCATGTAATCTTCTATCTCCCATAGTTACCCCTCATTTCCTTATCTATCCAATCCATCAAAACATCAACTATATACTTCCGGTCTTCGTCACTCAGTACTTTCCCTGACGGGATGTTGTGCCATTTTTCCAGGCAGCTTCTGCAGCAACAGGCTGTTGCATGCTGTGCAATGAAGATAGGATGCCCCTTCATCGGAGTCTGCTTTCCGTCATTTTCGGGATTTTCCGGTGCGAGCCTTTTCGCCACAAAGTCCTCCGCGTGGCTTCTGATTGTCTCAACACCCTTTTCCCTCACATATTTTCTGTCACCTTCAGACAGATGAAATCTGCTCCTGAAATCCGATCCTGCCAGCCTTGCAAAAAGTGTGTTTCGGTCCGGAAGTGTGTAGGAAATCCTCTCCGCCATACCCATTCCGGGCGCATAGCTGTAGCCTGACTTTCTTGCCTGAGACATCTGGATCTTTCTATCCACATGATAAGTCTTGCCATCCATTACAAATACCGCTCCGGTCTGTTTAAATGTAAATGGTACTCCCGTCCGGACACACTGGCGTCTCACATCCTTAATCCACCTGAAATCACAGGGTCTGGCATTCGGTCCCGACTCTCCTCCGCATGTGACATGCTCTATAAGACCGGTGCGAAGATATTTTTCCATGTCAATCTCACCCAGCATCGGTTCCGAGCAGACGGTCTTATGCTTGATGGGAAGATCAAGCAGTATCGGAAGACGATAGTCCGCCCTGTCCTGGTTTTCACAGGTACTGCATATCGTTACATTTTCCCAGCCGTCTCCCCAGTCAATGGGAATGCATTCTGCGAAACGATGGATCCTTTTTGTAATGATATAAAACTTAAGATCCTGCCGCTCACGGATAATATCCCAGCAATCCTGCCGCCACTCGTCCGCTTCTTCAATAAAAAAATCCGAAGTCATGCAGGCAAAAACCACACCGTCATCCGCCGTGACCTTGTATTCCTTCAGCCTGTTTTTCTGTAGTGGAAGGTCAAAGCTTCCTGTCTTTGTCACGACAGAAGCATCCTTACCGATACTGTCATCCCTTCTGTAGACATAGCAGTTTGCACAGCCGGGACTGATCTTGTGGCACCCGTGCCACGGATTCCAGATTGTCATTTTTGAAGCTCCAGATCTGATATTCTATAACAATTATGTTAACTATAATGCATTGATTGCTTCCAGCATATCATTTGGATTTTCTGCCGCTTTAACCTTTTCAAATGCCTTCACGATTATCCCGTTTTCGTCGATCAGATAAGTTGTCCTGACCACGCCCATGGTAACCTTTCCGTAGTTCTTCTTTTCCTTCCAGACATCATAAGCCTCGATGACTTTTCTTTCCGTATCCGAAAGAAGCGTGAAAGGAAGTCCGTACTTTTCTTCAAATTTTTTATGTGATGCCACACTGTCCTTGCTGACACCTATAACAACCGCTCCCTTCTCTGTAAACTGAGGAAGCAGCTCGCCGAAATTGCAGGCCTGCTTAGTGCAGCCGGGCGTATTGTCCTTGGGATAAAAATAAAGGATTACCTTTTTACCGGCGTATTCCGAAAGGCTGTGTTCTACTCCATTTTGATCCGGAAGAGTAAAATCCGGCGCCTTTGTACCTATCTCCAACATATCGATATCCTCCCGATTCATATAGTCTTTCTTATTATACTACAACCATCCTATATTCGATACAAAAAAAGCGACAAATTGAAACACCGACTATACATTTATGCGATTTCCTTTTTACAAAAAAAGTGCCACACTTTACAGTGCGGCACATCCCATTTTAATCCCTAAACATTCATCAAAATAACCTCGGTAATATAGGCATCCTGCCTGTTCGCTGGAAGCGAGTTATATTGAAAAAGGAAAAGCTTCTCCTTAATCTCTCTGACACTCGTGGTCCCGCAGTTCTTTATGCCGTTTAAATTCACTCCCTTCGCCAGGGCATCCACCAGCTCTCCTATAGTACTGTATCCTGCCCTCTTAAGGCTGTTATAAGGCCTGGCGCTCAAATCAAGCATTTCCAACGGCGCATCACTCATTTTCTTTGTCATATGCATCCTGAATTTTAAACTGCTCTTTTTGTTTTCTTTCAGATTCACTCCCTCTACCCGGTTAATGATCTCCTTCATCGTCTGACTCTGATCTTTGCTCATATCTGATTCCTCCGTAAACATCCTTGACGACCTCGGTCGCAGCATGACAATGAAATTCAACCATGTCATCGCCACATTTTTTCCGGATCATCCTCATTAGATACCTGAGGTCTGTGATCGAGTCCGATACAGCCACAATATGGATATGATTTTCCTTTGTAGTCTTATATATCTGGCGGATAAATGCAGTTCGCGTGCTTACATATTCCAGTACTTTCTCATACTTCCCTGGAGCCGTCACGATGTCAATGAACAGCGTGACTTCACCCTCCCGGTAGATACAGGTATTGTATCCGCGGATGATGCCTTCATTTTCCAACTTCATTACACGCTTCTTCGCAGCAACCCGGGACATACCGATAGCATCACCAAGCTCCTGATAACTGATCCTTGCATTACCTTTCATCAGATCCAGAATTTCCTTATCTTTCTCGTCCATAAACCTCACTCCTCAGCGTCGACTCTGATAAAAGGATTATACTTCACGAGCCTTAGAAAATACAATAGCCGGGGTTACGAATCGT
>CACYCJ010000118.1 GCA_902772925.1 uncultured Lachnospiraceae bacterium | reverse complement strand
TTATCTTATCGGCAGGAAGGATATCAGCCTCAGCATGAAGCAGGAAAAGCTGTCGGATAAAATCGCATTTGTGCTGGAGATAATCGTCGTAATCCTGTATTTCTTCTATCCGCCGGTAATCACACTTTTTCCTGTGGTAATGTATGACATAGCGAGAAGCAGGAATTATATCGCGGCAGGACTTGCCGCAGGAATCCTTGTCTCGGGACTCTTTTCGCCGAATTTCGAAACAGGGATAATACTTTACATTATGCTTTCCGTCGTGGTCTCCGTGGTAATGTGCGCCTGCACCGAGGAGAGGCTGTATATCAAAAGAGAATATCGAAGCTTAAGGGATGACACGGAAGAACAGAGCTCGAAGCTGCGAATGAAAAACGCCGAGCTGATCAGGGCCAGGGATACTGAGATATATAATGCGCAGCTGTCGGAAAGAAACCGTATAGCGCGCGAAATCCATGACAATGTGGGTCATACTCTTTCCCGTGCGATCCTTCAGATGGGAGCGCTGCTGGCCATCCATAAAGAGGAACCGATACACAGCGAGCTGGAGGGAGTAAGGACGACGCTTGATGATGCCATGAATAACATTCGCGCAAGCGTGCATGATCTGCATGATGACTCGATTGATGTTAAAGCAAGCATAAATCAGATGGCGTCCGAGCTTCAGGGGAAGTATAATGTTCATGTGGAGCTTGATATAAATAGTGACACTCCGCGTCCGGTGAAATACGCGCTGATAGGGATTACCAAGGAATGCATTTCAAATATAATGAAACACAGCAGGAACACGGATGTGGATATAAGGCTGAATGAGCATCCGTCGATGTATCAGCTGATAATCCATGATTACACGCTTCGGGATGGCCGGAAAAAACAGTCGTATGACTATCCGGGTATGAAGGACGATATTGAATCTGATGACGGATCCTCGGATAGGACAAAAACCCAAAAACACACAAAGGATAGCGATTACGGAATGGGACTTGAAAGCATTCGCACAAGAGTTGAATCGGTAAACGGAAATCTGACAATAACAAACGACAACGGCTACCGCGTTTTCGTTACTGTTCCGAGATAAAAAAGGAGACAGACAAGTGAAGGTACTAATTGTAGATGACGACAGGCTTGTGGCTTCATCACTGAAAACAATCGTAGAATCCGATCCCGACATTGAGGTGCTTGCTACCGGAAACTCAGGGGAGGAGGCCATAGAGCTTTACAGGACTTATAATCCCGATGTTCTCCTCATGGATATCCGAATGGGAGGGATGAACGGGCTTGCGGCAGGGGAAGCAATCCTTGCAGAGTATCCGGATGCAAAGCTCCTTTATCTTACGACCTTTAATGATGACGAATACATTGTTAAGGCTCTGTCCATCGGTGCTAAGGGCTATATCATAAAGCAGGATTTCGATTCTATTATTCCCTCTCTGAAGACGGTTCAGAGCGGTCAGACGGTATTCGGAAATGAAGTGACCGAGAAGCTTCCCTGCATACTTACCCGTCCGGAGGATTCCGCAAGTTCCGGTGCAAAGACCGGGAAGGTATTTGATCACGAAGCCTATGGTCTTACCGAGCAGGAGGCAGAGATAGTAAAATGTGTCGCAGAGGGCCTGTCAAATAAGGAGATAGCAGACAAGCTGTTTTTGTCGGAAGGGACTGTCAGGAATTATATCAGTAACATCTTGTCGAAGCTGGGTCTCCGCGACAGGACAAATCTTGCAATTTTTTATTATAAAAGAATGTGAAAGTATGTTATAATGAAAAATTGAAGTACAGATAACATGTATAAAGGAGATACAGATAAAAAAATGAATAGTAAAAAGATAGTAGGCATTGTAGGGTATTGCATGCTTATAGTATCGCTTCAGGTTATCAACGTCAGAGCTTGGGAGCATTTCCTGGGGGAGAGTTCGCAGTTCGGAAATGCATATTATTCCACCAAAACATTGATTGGTATAATAGCGGTGGTTACGATCATATTTTTAATTAAAAAATGGATCAGTCTGGATACTACGGTTCTTAAAAGACCGCCTTCAATAAAGAAGGAGCTTCAGGTATCCGCCGTAATGGTTGTGATCTTAATAGGCGGAATAATACTTATCAGACTTATCGCTCAGAATTTTATGCCGGCAATAGCCGAAAGACCTTTCTTCGGATGGTATTTCATGTATCACACAAGATGGTTTTATCCCATAAGCAGCTTTCTTCAGGAAGCATTTATCAGATTGATCATTCAGGATAACCTGATTAAACTCGAGGATGAAACGACCAAATATTCCTCACTTGCGCTTACGGCACTTTTCTTCTGTTCACTTCATATGGCGTACCCCTGGTATATGATGCTGGGAACCGCACTTTACTGCGTAGTAACGGGATATCTTTATAACAAATATAAATGTGTATATGCCCTGTCGATAATTCATTTTGTCGCAGGATTTTTCCCCAGATGCTTCGGTCTGGTGTAGGCTTTGATTTTACGATTAGAAAATAAAAGGGTTGGATCGGATATATGACAAAAACTCAATTTAAAGATGCATTAAGAAATGTATGGAAAAACCTTGTTTCTTACATATCGATAACGCTTATAGCCCTGCTCAGTATAGCTACCTACATGGGCGTTTCTTCGGCATCCGTAAACTTAAAAAACGGAGCGGACAAATACTATAAGGATGCAAACTTTTATGATATTGAGCTTCTATCGACGCTCCTTCTTTCCGACTCGGATATCGAGGCGATAAGAGCGCTTGATTCCGTGGAAACGGTCGTTCCGTATCTGTCCGCGAGTGCAGGCTGTGAGAAGAACGGCAT
The DNA here is from genome assembly GCA_902772925.1 of uncultured Lachnospiraceae bacterium. Classification (GTDB taxonomy): domain Bacteria; phylum Bacillota; class Clostridia; order Lachnospirales; family Lachnospiraceae; genus Eubacterium_Q. The sequence continues at coordinate 4,947 of CACYCJ010000118.1, read as the reverse complement.
CAAGCAGTATGTGAATGTTGTTACGGGCATGGACGAGATCGCCACTGCCAATATAATCTCCGGAAATGCGCCTAAGGCCGATAACGAATGTATGATCGAAGACAGGCTTGCCGATGAAATGGGCTACAAGGCAGGAGATACCATCACTTTTTTCGGGAATGACGGAGAAAAGGTTTCATATCTTAATGAAGAATCATACACGATAACGGGTATTTTTTCGTCTGCGCTTCACATTAAACCCGCAGTAAAGGACAATTCATATGTTGTAGTAAATAAGACATCCTTTAATGATGAAAAGCTTAAGGGATGCTATATGAGAGCCTATATCAGACTGAGGGACACTGCCGGTCTGAACTATTTTTCGGATAAATACGAAGATAAAGTAAAGGCTGTAAAGAAAGAGATAGAAGAGCTCGCGACGGAGCGTACGGCTCTTCGTGATGCCGAGATCAGAGATACATATCAGGCAGAGATAGACGATGGACAGGCAAAGCTTGATGAGGCAAAGGAAACGCTTGCTAATTCGGCTGCTTCTCTTACCGATGCGGAAAAAGAGATCAAGGCCGGTGATGATAAGATTAAGAAATCAAAGACTGATCTTGAAAAGCTGAAAAAAGAACTTGCCGACGGAAAGAAGCTTCTCGATTCCTCCAAGGTTCAGCTGGATGAAGGAAAAGCAAAGCTTGATGCGTCGAAGGTTAAGCTGGATAATGCGAGAAATACTCTTGCCGAGAAGAAGGCTCTTCTCGATGTAGGTAAAGCGGAGCTTGATAAATATGATGTCGAGATATCCGAAAATGAAGCAAAGATAGCTGCTGCCGAGGCAGAGCTGAGCAGTAAAAAGGCTCAGCTGGATGAAGGAAAGGCAAAGCTGGATGCTGCCAGGGCAGAGCTTGAAGACTCATTTTTTAAGGCGGAAAAGACAAAGACAACAGCTCGTAATACAATAAGGGAAATTACGGAATCTATTATTCAGGATGAAGGTCTTAAGAAGGATATAAACTGGGCTTCGGAGAAGACCACATTCAATATAGAGACCGACAATATCCGGGACTTTTACATTACGGATTCCTATAAGGTGGACCTCCTTAGCGACAATATTATTACTGCCTGCAAAGGCTTTTTGGAAAGCATAGGCCTTGGTCAGTACTATATTCCGGAGCAGTATGACGGGGTGCTCATGGAGCTTGATAATAAGTTTGCGCCTTACAGAGCACAGATAGATAAATGGGAGACCGGAAGGAAGCAGTATTTAGACGGATTAAATGAATATAATAATCTGAATGCACAGTATGAGGCTAAGCTTAATGAGTTTAATGCCGCAAAAGCCCGGGTTGTTGCCGCAAGACAGGCATGGAATGAGAAGAAAGCACTTTATGATCAGAACCTTGCATTATATAACAATGCGCTTGGCGAGTATCAGGCGGGCCTTAATGAGTATGAGTCATACAGGAGTCTTTGGGAATCAAAGAATAATGAATACAAGGAAGGCCTGAAAAAATACGATCAGGGCAAACAGACATATGAGGAATACAGTCTTGAATACGACAACGGACTGAAAAAACTCGAAGAGTATAAAACGAAATTCGAAGAAAACAAATTAAAGTACGAGGATGGTCAGGAACAATATGCCGAGGGTGTGAAAACCCTTGAGGCTATGAAGGAACAGCTGGCTAACCTGGGTGAATGTGAATGGATCGTTTCCGGAATCGAAGCAAATGTAGGCTACAAGCATATGGGAATGACCGTTGACAGTCTTCAGAACCTCGGAAACAACTTTACCATTCTGTTCGTTATACTGGCTGCGCTTATCATTTATGCAACTATTTCAAGAATAATAAACGAACAGCATGTACTGGTCGGAACCACGAAGGCATTCGGCTTCTGGCCCGGAGAGATACTTGCAAAATATATGTTCTTCGGACTTTCGGGACTTCTTGTCGGTCTTATCGCAGGTGTTGCCATAAGCTTCCCGATTCAGAAGTTTGCATTATCTGTTTTCGTAAAGAACTATGTGCTTGAAACTCCCGCGGCAAAGGCGGTTGCTCATATTGTTATCATAGTTGTGATCGTGGCACTCATTATCACTGTTGCAGCGGTGCTTATAGCGACAAGCTCGCTTCTTAAGCAGCCCGCTACGGATCTGCTTCGTGCCTCGATGCCGAAGGGTAAAAAGGGAAAGAGCTCGGGCTCGGGCACATTTACATTGTTCCAGAAGCTTATCCTCAGAAATACGGTAACAGATCTGCTGAGAGTCGTAGTGACCGTGGCCAGTGTTGCCGGCTGCTGTGCCCTCGTAAATATAGGATTTACAATTAAATACGATTTCATGAAGACGGAGTCGGTAGAGTTTGATGACAGACTTCAATATGATCTCGATGTGGTCTATAACACGAATGAGGCCGGAGCAAGCATTGAGGATGCGGAAAAGATCATGGATGCTCATAATGCACAGTATGCAAACAGCATGATCTTCTATTCCACATTTAAGACCGGCGAAGGCAGTGAGATAGTTGAGGTAGTCGTTACCGATGTTGCTACCGCACAGAACTTCTACAAATTTACCGATCCGAAGAAGCATAAGCCGGTTACCCTCGGTAAGGAAGGCATATACCTTAAGTCGGGTTATGCAAAGGCTTATAACATTAAGATCGGAGATACGGTTTCATTACTTAATGATCGCGGTGTCGAAAAACAGGTAACTGTTGCCGGAATATATGAAAACTACACCGGCCAGCGACTGTATATGGATTATGATTACTATAAGCAGATATTCGAGGAAGACCCGAGAATCAATAAGTGTATGATAAAATGTGGTGCCGATGATAAAGAGGCGCTTTCCGCAGAACTTGAGAAATGCTCTTATGTCAGCACGGTAGAAAGCAGTGACATTGCCAAGGAGGATTTTGCTAAATACTTTGACTCACTAAACGCACTCCTTATACTTATTATAGTTGTTGCAATCTTAATGGCTGCGATAATAATCTCGAACCTTACATTTATGTATGTGGATAAGAAGAAGGCAGAGATAATCGTAATGCAGATAAACGGCTTCTCCTTCCGGGAGGTCAGAAAATATCTGCTGAACGAATCGCTTTTTACAACGGCAATCGGAATAGTTGTGGGACTGCTCGGAGGCTCGTTCCTCGGTTCGAATATCATACAGTCATTCGAGAAGCCGCATTTGCAGCTTTATACAGGCATTAATCTGAAGGCATGGCTGATGTCCACGCTGGTAACGGTAATCTTCACACTCGTGATAAATATACTTGCACTCAGAAAAGTAAAGAAGATGAAGCTTACCGATGTGACAAAGATATAAATAGATAATGTAATCCGGCAGGTATGGGATTCGCGATGCGAATCCCATATCCGAGCGGAGTACGAGTTTTTCTGTGGGGTGCGAGTAAATCTGCGGAGTGCGAGTAAATCTGCAGAGCACGAGTTATTCTGTGGAGTGCGAGTCATTCTGCTTAGTAAAAGTATAGCTGTGTGAGAAGTGGAGTCATGTGCCGCGGCTCCCGGCGAAAAAACAGGAGGTATCGGAAATGGGGTTATTCAGTAAGGAAGAATGTTGCTTTTGTCACAACAAAGTGGGTGCACTCAGCAGGACTAAAATTAAAAGCGGAGAGTTCATTTGCTCCGAGTGTCACAGGAAGGGTAACGCATTTGTTCATCTTTCAAGCCTGACACGCGATCAGATTGCGGATCTTTTTGAAGAGGCGGAGAGGGGCGAAGCGCGTTTTCAGGAGACCAAGTTTAATTTAAGAAAGACAAGTCGTGTACAGTACAGTAAGACATGGACATTCTATGACAATTTCCAGACAGGAGAGTTTTTCCTGGAAACACCGGAGACGGAGACCTACAAGAATCATTTTGTATATAGAATGGATCAGGTATTTCCTTTCGGAAAGGCAGATCAGTTCCTGGCAGGAGGACCCGGCGGAACATTTGATGCCGAGAAGAAGAGAATCTACAATATGATCAAGGTTGAGCAGAGGAAGGATAAAGAAGGCAAGACGGAACGCTACACCTTGAAGATTCCTTACAACTACGAGAACATGGTCATCGAGATCAAATTCCCCGGCAGTATGGCTGAAAGTGATGTCAGACTCTTCCAGTCAACGCTGCAGGCTGTAATAGGAAGCTATAATACCGATAAGAGGCTTACCCCTACACAGCTTCAGGAAATCCAGAAGGCCGGCGTATCGCTGGGAGATGACAGCGCGATCACTTCAACAAGTGACGCCATCAGCAGCTTCATAACTTCCAAGCTGTAAAAACAATATTATGGATCGGTATAAGGCTATTAGGATTGCAAAAAAACAGATAAGTGGCAGAAAAAAACAGAAAAAAGCAGATAAGTGGCAGAAAAAAGCAGAAAAAAACAGATAAACGGCAGATATTGAAAATATGACATCAGGTGATATATCACTTGATTATATGAATGTAGAAAAGGTCAGGGGAATCGCCCCTGACCTTTTTTGTTCCACCAAAAGAGTCGCAGAGCAAGTTGAAAAATTTGTAAAAGCAATAAAATCAAGGCAAAATAGGCGAAATTATTGCTTTTTGAGCAGGAGAGCAAGTTAGAATAGCCGGAAAAGCAATAAAATCAAGGTAAAACAAGCAAAATTATTGCTTTTTGAGCAGGAGAGCAAGTTAGAATAGCCGGAAAAGCAATAAAATCAAGGAAAAATAGGCAGAATTATTGCTTTTCAAACTTCAGAGCGGTTTATGAAAGCCGAAATTCGCAAGTGTACACATCAATCCATGTCCCGTCTTCACAAAGTGAATCCGTCGCGGCAATTCAGCTCTTTTTTGCCTGTACACTTGCGAATTTTGGCTTTGCACAAAATGTGTACAAAAATTCACAATTTATCCCATAAGTAGTAGATGCAAAATGAATTTTTATGTGTTAAACTTTACGTAACTACACTCCAAAGGTGT
>CACYCJ010000117.1 GCA_902772925.1 uncultured Lachnospiraceae bacterium | reverse complement strand
AGAGACACAGCCCTGCATAAATCAGAACCATGCCTCCTTTTTTATCAATTTATTATATTATTTGCATCCGTACCATGCAATTCCTTCATCCTTCCATCCTGCCTTAAGAAGAGTATCTCTCTCATTCTTGCTGACGGTATAGTTGTGACTTCCGGCCTTTGCATTGGGATTATACTGACGGTAAAGAGGAACGCTCTTTGCATCGTCCGAATACCAGCCGATACCTTCATACTTCCATCCTGCTTTAACAAGATTATCCTTCTCCTGCTTGCTGATGGTATAATGATGATCTCCGGCATTTTCATTGTATAATCTGTAAACGGGTATCTTTGATGTCTGAGGAGCCTTCCAGCCTATTCCTTCATAGTTCCAGCCGGTTCTGACAAGTGAATCCTTTTCATCCTCAGATCTGGTATAGAAATGCTCTCCCGAATTCGGATTGTAAAGTCTGTACATCGAAACAGTCTTAACAACGGGTTTATCATCCTTTTCCTTTTCCCACTTAGCGTAAATAGTAATATTCTTAGTTACGGGTTTATTGAAATCATATTTTGTCTTAAGTGCCTTATCGGCATACCATCCCTTAAATGTGTAACCCTTTTCTGTAGGATCTGCCTTACGAGGCACCTTCTTGCCGTATTCAACAGTGTCGGGCTTAATAGCCTTTCCGTGTCCGTTCATTTCATACTTAACTGTAAACTTCTTTATAGTCGCCTTATACTGAGCTACATATACTGCATCATCATCAACGGGTACTACCTTGGGATCCCAGCCCGCAAATGTATAAGTATATTTCTTATCAGCTGCCTTCTTCGGTGTCTCTCCGGTATATTCGGGAGTTATACCTACTGCAACCTCATCACATGCAAGCTCTGTTCCATCCTCATCTAACCAGAGGACTTCATAAGCATCCTTTACCTCTTTAAGCTTGATATTATCAAAATATACATGATGTTCACCTTCGGGAACGCCTTCAAAATAACCCAGGCTTACACTGAAGAAGGTCTTCGGATCCGTTTCATGTTCCATTGTAAACTCTTTTGAGAATGTCTTCCATTCATCCGTAAGCTCTATATTGTTATCACCGGAATAAACCGACCAGTCACCATCTACGGCTCCGTCTCTCTGCATTACTACGCTTACCGTTCTGTCTGCAGTAGCTTTAGCATCAAATGTAAGGAGGTATGTCTTTCCCTTTTCAACCTTGACATCACCCTGCTTAACCTGAACATTCCAGTCTGCGCTTCCGGCACTTACTATATCAACATCAAGTACGTGGTCATGTCCGTCAACCTCGGGAGCTACGCTGAATTTAGCGCTGCCGGGATTATATGCTCCGTTCTGATAATATGCTGCACCTGCATTGAAGGAACCGTTCTTTATAAGTGCATCCTCTGTAACTCTTACATTGTCAAGATAATATACTCCGGGCTTTGTAAATTCAAATGACACATATGATTCTTCTCTATCAAGGTATTTTACAAATCTTACCGGATATTCAAATGTTGTCTTCGTCCCTGTAAGTTCGGGAATAAATGTTCTTCCTGCCAGAACCGCTCTGATTCCGTCGGCTGCTCCGTCCTCTGTATAAGCATCAAAGCTGAAGTTGTATTTTCCTGTTCCGAAAGGTGCAAGCTCTTCCTGTGATACCGTTACGGGATTTGCTGCGGAAGCTCCTTCGGGAACTACAACCATAACCTGAAGCTCTCTCTTGTAGGGGCTTATATTGGTTACTGATACATTTGCCTCGTCACCTTCTGATACATCCCACTCACCAAGTCTTTCTTTTCCTTCTTCATCACCCTGATCGAAGGAACCGTTATGAACATAATTTCCGTCAATTGTCACATTCTTGGATGTATCCTCGGGAATCTCTTCACCCTTCTTTGTAAGCTTGACATTTCTTATATATGCAGGCACTGTAGAATCCTGATTTCCCAGGTTAAACTCAAGGCTGCCGTTCGGATCGGTCTTGTCTTCCATGGTGAATGTATGTGAATAAGGCTTCCAGTCATCTGTCAGATTGACCGTTGTATCTGCCATATATCTCTTCCAGTTATTATCGGGACCTTCAATATCCACTACCATTGTACGGGCTGAATCAGCCTTTGCCTCGTAGGTAAGTGTATATTCACAGCCTCTGTACATAGGTATTCCGGTCTGCTTAAGCTGAATGCTGTGTGTCAGTGAACCGACAGCTGACGGAACAATACCGATACCGCCTTCTTCTACAGCATACTGAGTACCGCTTGCATCTGATTCAAGATGAAGCACCCAATTATTACCGTCTGTTGTCTCTTCATCATCAATATCTGTTGCAAAATCACCGTTAAGCACATAGTTACCTTCTGCATCGGGTTCTCTGTACTCTGACTTTTCTTCAGGTCTCTTAACCTCTTCTTCCATTGCCTTGTAAACGGCTTCGTCCTTCTGCCAAACCTTCACATAGTCTACTTCGAAGGACTGATTGGACATATCATTTATCTCGTCCATTGTCGGATAGCCTACCCAGCTTCCGCCTACTGCGAGATTTAATATCACATAAAGATCATGATCAAAAGGTGCGGGATATGTGAGACGGCTTGATTCGTCTGCTCCCGAATGCCATTTGGTTTCTTCAAATACCTTTACGCCATCTACATACCACTCAAGCTTTCCGGGATTCCAGTCAAGTCTGAAGGTATGGAATGCTTCATAAAAGTCCTCTTCTTCTTCGGAAAGCTGTTTCTTTCCCTGACTTTCCTTATGACCGTTTTCAGTTCCATATCCGTAATGAATCGTATGATATGAAAGTGAAGTATCCTGTCCCATTACCTCCATGATGTCAATCTCGCCACATGAGGGCCATTTTCCGTAGATTTCTTCATCTCCTGCCATAAGCCAGAATGCGGGAAGATATCCCATTCCCTTGGGAACTCTTACTCTTGACTCAAATCGTCCATATGTAAAGTCATGTTTACCCATGGTATTGATTCTTCCTGAAACAATGTCGTAATCATTAATGGAATCACCCGGTTCTGCAGAAAGATCCTTAAGTGACGCTTCATAAAATGTAACATCTGCAGGTGAGCTGTCCGCCTCAGAACCGCCTATAAGGCCCAGATTAATTTGAAAAATAATCTCATTGGAATCATTTTCAGTTACGGTAAACGGTAAGGAAAAGCTGTCCGGTTCCGAACCTGCAGTCAACTGAAATTTAGTTCCTGCATACCAAGCCCAGGACGGAGTAAGAAAAGATATTTCCATTTTTCTTGCTACACTTGACTTTGCTTTTAATGTAAGTTCATAATTATGTCCCTTTTTAAGTGTCAGATCGGATTGTTGAAGCTGTACAGCATAGTTTTCAGTTCCTGAATTTGTAACTTTTACCAAAGCACTTCCGTCAACATTATAAGTAATATCTGCATTGCCACCTACATCCGAATTAACTCCAAAGGACCAATCCGTGCCGTTAAATGTGTTTCCCTTTAAAACTTCTCCACTGCCTGCCTTTTCTGTTGCGCTGGGCTGTATCTTCAGTATACCATCCTTTACACCGATGGTACCCTCCATATCGTCTTCACTTACATACCTCTGCAACTCGGCATTTACCCATTTGGGTTCATGAGCCTCTACATTCCAGTCTTCAAGATTAAGCGAATCACCATCAAAATCATCTTCGAATACAAGTGTGTATCCTTCATCATCTGCTTCATCTGCTTTCACAGGCAAATTATTTACCGGAAAAGCCGTGGCCGCAAGTCCTGCAACAAGTGTAACCGCAAGAGCTCTCTGCCAGTTCTTAAAAACTCTCATACAAAAACATCCTCCTTTTGTCAGTATGAAAAAACAAATTATTCCTGAATTTCGTCAGCCTCAGGCAGCCTTTTTTACATGACTATATTTATATACTATTGAGTTGCAGACTTATATAACGCAGACGGTAAAAAATACAAAATTCATGAACCATATTTACATTTATACACCAAAGTTACCCATATCTATTGCTATGGGAAGATAGTTTTTAATCGGGAACGCCGGACAATAGATATAAGCATTTTCAATGCTTTGAAAATGCTTACACCTATTGCCCGGCTGTTTACTCAGATATAAACAAGTTCCCATAGCAATATTATTGGCGAACATTTTTTTGTGATGCACAGCCGAAAGATATATGAATGTATATTAGAACATTGCGGAGGTTTCGTAAAAATTGCCAAAACAGGATTTTCAGATTTTTCCAAATACGCGAGACTGTTTAAGCGAAGCTTTTTTCGAGCGTTTTGTGAAAAATCAAAATCCTGTTTTGAGCAATTTAGAAACCGGAGAACAGTTTTACATATACATTCATATATCTTTCGGCGTCAGCACAAATCAATCTTCCCATAGCAATACCTATAGACCTCTTAATTTTATTATTGCGGTGAAATACACTTATGGGGTAAAATGCAAATAATGTAAAACATCAGATCTGTATCAACTGTAGTGTATGCGTAAATAATATAAGGAGGATAGTAACATCATGAATCCTTCAGAATATTACGGAAAATTCTATCATTACAATGCTGCTGAAAACCAGGATGAAACATCCCATCGTTCTACCGATGAAGAGATTGAATTTTTTCATGCAGTGAGAAACGGAAATCTGGAATATATTCACAAAAATATAGCCGATCACCGTTTTCTTGATACTGACGGTGTCGGCAGGCTCTCTAAAGATTCCGTGATCAATCTTAAATATCATATGGTCGTATCCACTGCTCTCATCACCCGTTTATGTATCGAAAAGGGACTGGAGGCAGAGCGTGCTTTCCGTATGAGCGACTATTATATAAGACAGCTTGATAATGCTTCCACAATTGAAGAAGTTGAACTGATTCACAACCATATGATCCTTGATTTCACCAGTACCATGAGACTGTTGAAAATGAATTCCGGTATAACCCGGCCTGTCACAAAATGCATAGATTACATTTATTCACATATAAATGAACGGATAACGATCGAAGACCTCGCAGAACATTCGGGAGTTTCCACAAGCTATCTTTCGAGACAGTTCAGCAAGGAGCTTGACATTTCCATAAGAGATTATATCAGGGAAAAAAAGGTTGAGATTGCAGTGGACATGCTGCTCAACACCGACGAAAGTATTTCTGATATCGCATTTTCGCTTTCTTTTGCTTCTCAGAGTCATTTCATTTCAGTATTTAAGAGCATAACAGGACTGACGCCTAAAAAATACCGTTCCAGCTATCGAAAGCAATGGTTGGAGCAGTAGTAAAAAAAAAGATTGAAACAGTTTAAAAGTAGAGTAAAATAGATTAATACAGATGAAAAGGGGTATCGCCCCGGTATTTCAGGAGAATTTAAAATGGACTACCTTCAGCAACTTTGTACAAACCGAATTTTGATCGCCAGCCTTTCAGCCTGGGTCATCGCTCAGTTATTTAAGGTACTTAACAATTTGATTTTTAATAAAGAATTTTCGATTGAAAGATTATTCGGAGACGGCGGTATGCCAAGCGGACACTCGGCAACCGTTTCGGCTATGGCAACCTCAGTTGCACTTGACTGCGGTCTGGATTCCGTTCTTTTTGCCATAGCTCTGATAGTTGCGATAATCGTTATGCATGATGCCCATGGTGTCCGTTATGAAACAGGAAAGCAGGCAAAGAAGCTTAATGAAATGATGCAGATAATTGAGACCTTAAGCTCCGAGAAGATAAGTGACGAACAAAAATTTAAAGAGCTTATAGGTCACACTCCTGCTCAGGTTGCCGTCGGTGCTGTACTCGGCATCACCGTTGCGATCGTTTTCTGGATCTTTTTCCCGATTGCTTAGTCCGGGTACCCTTTACGGAATATCCGAATTTCCCTATTATTTTTCCAAGTGACATATAATCACCGTGTGAATACGCTACAAGGCCGGTTTTTTCAAGCATGAACCGGCCTTTTTCATTCATATAATCAGAGTCCACCGTTACCCCCGACACCTCTGCCACATACATATCATGTGAACCGAGTCTGAGTATTTCTTTGGTCTTACAATAAATATTTACCGGACTTTCCGAAATTGCCGGAGTTTCCATATAATCGGAAATGTATTCCGTAAGATGCATTTCTTTAAACTTATCATAGTCCCTTCCGGATCTTACTCCGCACCAGTCCGCCGCCTTTGCAAGCCTCTCGGTAACAAGATTTACAACAAATTCTCCGGATTCTTCTATTATGTCATGAGAATACCTTTCCGGTCTGACGGAAATGGAAAGCATCGCAGGGTCCGAGCATACGGTTCCCGTCCACGCAACAGTTATTATATTCGAAGCATTTTTATCCGAAGACGCCTCGGAATTATTTTTTGCTTTGCAGCTCACCATAACCACAGGCGCCGGATATAGCATATTTCCCGGTCTCCAATTAATTTTCGACATTTAATATAACCTCAATAATTAACCATATCAGAATTCACTGAATGAATTCGTTTCATGTATTCGTTTTCGGATCCGTTTACAGTTCTTTCAGCTTTGCGATAAGCTGATCTTCGTCAGTCACTAAAAATGCATCCATCCCGAAATCCTTTGACGCTACGGTATTTTCTATTCTGTCATCAAAGAAAAGACCTTCCTCAGGCTTCAAGTCGTATCTTGAAAACAGCGTCAGGTAAATCTCTGCATCCGGCTTTGCGGCGTGGATCTGATATGATACTACCTTTCCGTCTATATCCTTCATAAAAGGCTTCCTTATGGTATGTGACATAAACAGAAATCCCGAATAATTCGAAAGTATATATATCTTATATCCCTTTTCCTTCAGCGCATGTACCTGTTCCCATACTAAAGGTCTGTCCACGGGCATAAGCTCGGGAGTCGTAAGAAACCATCTTATATCCTCTTCTCTGTCAGGATATTTTTTTACAAACAGGTCTATTACCTCATCATAGGGCAGATACTCCAGATCAAGCTCGTGCCAGAGATGATCGTCAAACATCATATGATAGAATTTTCTTGCTTCATCCTCGGACATTCCCCTGTCTATAAGCATATCAAGCCATCTGTATCCCAGCAGAACATTTCCTACATCAAATACCAAATACTTATATTTTTTCTCCATTGCAGCCTCCTCCCTGCTACCAGGCATACCAGCCGATACCTTCATTCTTCCAGCCGGCCTTAACCAGATCTTCTACTTCCTTACTGCTGAGAGTAAAATGGTGTGCCCCGGCAATTGCATTCGGATTGTAAACCCTGAGTATCGGTTTTCCTTTATTACTGTAGGAGTACCATCCTATCCCTTCATAGCTCCAGCCGACAGCTATAAGATTATCTCTTTCGGCGCTGCTCAAGGTATAATGATGATCACCCGCATTTTTATTATAAAGTCTGTAAACAGGCTTATCGGATTTTGACGGAGCAGTCCATGCAATGCCCTCATCCTTCCAGCCCGCAGTTATAAGATCACTCTTCTCTTTCGTTGATGCAGTGTAAAAATGCTCACCGCTGTTCGGATTATACAATCTGAACATGGTCACCTTTGCCACCTTATCCTTATCATCTTTGTCGTCCTTATCATCATCTCCGTCTATATCTATGGGATCATTATCATGATTTATTATATCTTCATCAACTATATATCCTATAAGATCATGTTTTCCGGTTCTTCCGTCCCTGTATCCGTGATCGATGAAATGTATATAATACTTTGTAAAATCTGTTCCATACTCATTTCTCAGATCCTCATAATTATTTATATATTTGATGATATCAAAATCCGGTGAAGCATTTCTCTTTTCATTCATTCCCGTAAGCACAAAATGTCTCAGAAGCTTCGCGGTATCATAGCCGTACTTTTTCTTCAGGTCGGGATAGCTGTCTGCATAATAAAGCGGATCGAACACAAGCGAATAATCCTTCCCTTCATAAACATATGTAATGTGCTGCCACACTGACAGCTTATCAATGGAGAAAAGCCTGTTTCTCGTATCCAGCCAGGATTCAAGGTAATACAGATTTGCATCGTAGGGAGCGAGATATTCATTTTCCTTAAATGATGTTGTCCCCAGATTATTCCACCTTAGTGTATTAAAAGAAACGGAATCGATGATCTCTGTCCGGTACTTGAAAAGTCTGTCGGGAGAAGCCTTAAAGCTTTCACGAAGTCCGTTATCATAATACTCCTTAAGCAGCTTTAAAAACTGAGGATACTCAATAAGATATGCGAAGAATCTGTCCTTCCTGAAATAATAATCACTTACATCCCAGTTACTGAAATTCATCGTGGAATCGAAGTCCCAGAGAGGACCTGCATGAATCTTATCCTCAAGGCCGTCCATATACATAAAATATGAAGTTACGGTAGCTTCATTATTCTGGAAATACTCCTCATACAGATATGATCTTGCAAATGAATCCACATCCAAAACCTGTTTGATCAATTTCCAGTCTGCTTTTTCATTAAGGTATTTCTCAGCCAGATTCAGTTTATTTCCGAACACCTCAAGATCCCCTTCTGGTGTTTCCGATGCATAATCCTTAAGAACAAAGAATTCTCCGTAGCTGTCCTGTATATAATGCTCTTCTTTGTAGTAGTACGGATTATCATTTTCAACAAGGATTGCATGCTCATCGGAAAGCTCGACTCTGCCCTTTCCTATCTCGACCTTTTCACATATGAGATAAAGCCCTCTGTACTCTCCGTTTATCCAAAGATCCACATACCTTGATTCCGGATTATATTCATAACCGTTTTGTAAAGCCGTATCAAACACAAGCTTGTTTTTCATGATCGTAGGATCGCTTGCATCGGCAAGAAGCACCCATTTTTTAGCCTTTTCCATTCCAAGCACTTCGGTTTTTTTAGAAAACTTTATCTGATAGCCCTTCTTGTCGAAAAACTTCCAGCTTGAATTTCCCCTGCCCTTAAATGTGACATCCTCCGCATACACATAAGACTCCTCGGAACCTGCGCTTTCAATTCGTACACGCGTGCCTTCATATTTAATCTCTTTGTTCTTGTGAACGGTTGAAAGAGGCACATTCAGATTTATGCTTATTGAAGGAAGCGAGGATTGGGATATTATAAGTGCTTTGCTGCTTCCGTCGGTAAGATCAAAGGTTATCATTTCATCAAAGACAAGAGGAGCCTTTATAAAACGATTTTCATTATCAATGATCACATTATCATCTGCATCAGTATCCGATGCATCAGATTCCGATGCATCTCCCGGGGTATCTCCCGGTTCATCTCCCGGCTCGTCTCCCGCATAATATATCTCACCGGAAATAGTCACGCTTTTCAATTCATCTTTAAAATAAAGGGTCAAAGCTTCCTCATCAAATGCAGACGGAAGTATGATGCGGCTTATCGAATCCTTATCCGAAAATGCTTTATAAAGCTCGTAAGAATCGCCGAATTCATTTATCACCGCAAAGTCAGTATCAGTGAGAACTATATCTCTTGATTCTTCCGCAAAAATTGCTTCATTTGCCGGAACAAAAGGTACCGCAAACGAAAAAGCAATAACAATTGTCGTGATAAACGAAATAATCCTAAACCCTTTTTCTTTTACTCTATCATTACTAAACATTTTTAATACCGTTATAAACCATTCTTACTTTCAGCGTTGCGAAAACATCTTCATGGCAACACTGATAAACTCTTTGTTATTCTTAGTCTTATCAAAAAGCTTAATGATCTCTTCCGTTATATCCTCCTGTCTGGGGCCTCTCATTACGGAATGCAGAAGATCAAGCACCTCTTTCTCATCGGGTTCGAGAAGCAGATCATCCTTTCTAGTACCTGACTTTGCTATATCTATCGCGGGGAATACCCTCTTTTCCGATAGATTTCGATTAAGTACAAGCTCCATATTACCTGTACCCTTGAACTCCTCAAAAACAACATCATCCATACGGCTTCCAGTCTCGATCAGAGCCGTTGCAAGAATTGTAAGGCTTCCGCCCTCTCTCATATTTCTTGCGGCACCGAAAAACTTTTTCGGCATATGGAGTGCTGCGGGATCAAGTCCTCCCGAAAGAGTTCTCCCGCTTGCCGTAACGGTAAGGTTGTAAGCTCTTGCAAGTCTTGTAATACTGTCTATAAGTATAACAACATCCTTTTTGCTTTCAACAAGTCTTTTTGCTCTTTCGATAACCATCTCGGAAACCCTTTTATGATGCTCGGGTAATTCATCAAATGTAGAATAGATAACCTCGGCATTCGGACCTTCTATATACTCCTTGATATCGGTAACCTCCTCGGGTCTTTCATCAATGAGGAGCACCAGAAGATTCATTTCCGGATATGCAACGCTTATCCTTTTTGCTATCTGCTTGAGTAGTGTCGTCTTTCCGGCCTTGGGCTGGGAAACGATCATCCCTCTCTGACCCTTTCCGATAGGCGAGAAAAGATCGACAATCCTGATGGATTTCGGAGCATTATTATAATCAAGCTTAATTCTCTCATTTGGGAATATGGGAGTAAGGTCCTCAAATTTAGCTCTTCCGATCAGCTTTGAAGGAAACATTCCGTTTACGGACTCAATGTAAAGGAGTGCAGAAAATTTTTCATTCTGCTGAACCTTTTTCCTGATGGGTCCCCTGATTATATCTCCCGTACGAAGACCGAATTTCCTTATCTGCGCGGGCGAAATATAAATATCCTTTTCACCGGGCATATAATTATCGCTTCTTATGAATCCGTAGCCCTCCTGCATAACCTCGAGTAGACCGTATGCATAATTACCGCTGAAAAGCTCGGTCCTGTATTCCTGTCCGTCAAAGGCCATTATCTCACTGGGCACTTCAACCGACTTCAGCTCCTTTTCTTCCTTTGACTCACTCACAGTGTTGTCGGAGATATTTTCATTTTTTGTATCATTTACATTTTGCGTGACATTTATATTTTTTGATGCATTTGTATTTTTTTGCGCATTTACGTTTTTAGGTGCACTTGCATTTTTAGGTGCACTTGCATTTTTAGGTGCACTTGCATTTTTCGGCGCATTTACGTTTTTAGGTGCGTTTTCGTTTTTAGGTGCACTTGCGTTTTTTGATGCATTTTCGTTTTTAGGTGCGTTTTCGTTTTTAGGTGCGTTTTCATTTTTTGGTGCATTTACATTTTTCGGTGCATTTGCTTTTTTCGGTGCGTTTGCATTTCTTGGTGCGTTTGCATTTTTCGGTGCATTTTCGTTTTTCGGAGTATTTGTATTTTTCGGCTGCACAGGTCGATTCAGCTTTTTATCGACATTTGCAAGAAGCTCGGCAAGTTCTTTCTTCTTAATCTTGTCCGCATCTACCAGTCCTTTTTCCTTTGCCAGTTTTCTGAGTTCCGCTACCGGCATTTTACTGTAATCCATTTTTTCCTCCTGATAATTAATTATTTACCAAACTAAAATAATTCTGTCATTTATATAATGCCACTTTAATTAATATACATATTTTTTCAGATATAATGTTGCTTTTTTTATACTTTTGTTTTATTCTAAAAAAACGCGCCTGCTGTAACTTCGGCGTATCTATAAAATTTGTGGGATACTGATATGGACAATCTTTTTTTATACAAAATAATAATACTCTATATGCTTGACAGAAGTGATATCTATACTCTGACCGGTTCACAGATAAATGATTTTATCATCAGCCGGGGATATACAAATTCCTTTAATGTAATGGAATCGATAAGTGAGCTACTTGA
Organism: uncultured Lachnospiraceae bacterium; assembly: GCA_902772925.1. Classification (GTDB taxonomy): domain Bacteria; phylum Bacillota; class Clostridia; order Lachnospirales; family Lachnospiraceae; genus Eubacterium_Q. Next base: position 4,177 of record CACYCJ010000117.1, on the reverse strand, counting down.
CAAAGAATTCATTTCTTCTACGAGTATAAGAAATACCACCCACTATAAGATAACAAATACGGGTGAAGAAGCACTGTATTACTTTGAAAACAGGCTTCCGAATACTATTAAACAGGATATCCTCGAATTTTTCAAGACCGAAAAAATCCGTCTGAGAAATGAGTCACAGATTTATTCAGATTATTATCTGAACGAGTCCGGAGAATATACCGTTGTATTTAATATCATGGAAAGAAATTATAATGTCCTGAAGATAGAATTGAATGTTCCCGTTAAGTCCATGGCGGTTGAAATGTGCAAGAACTGGAGCTCCAGATCAACAGATATTTATTCATACATCATAAACAAGCTGGACAGCAGTTCCAAGTCATAAAATGAATTTTCTGTTTATAGCGTGAATGCGCCGAACAGACTGAAAATATACATGAAAATGTACATTTTATTCTTCGATAAATTCATCGAAAAGGGACAGTATCTCATCACGACCGTATTTCGTAACTGACGAATACGGTATAATGTGTACAGGCTTCCCTTCTCCCAAAGTCGAAGCTATAAGCTTCAGGCTCTTACTTACCTCACTTCTTTTAAGCTTATCATGCTTAGTAGCAATAATGACAGGATCAAAGCCGTTACTTATGATCCAGTCGTACATCATTTTATCATTATTTCCGGGTTTATGTCTGATATCAATAAGAAGAAGTACCTGCTTAAGCGTAGGACTGTTCTGCAGATATTTTTCTATCATTTTTCCCCATTTTTCTCTTTGCTTTTCGGAAACCTTGGCATATCCGTATCCCGGAAGATCCACGAAATACATCTGCCCGTTATTGATATTATAGAAATTAACGGTCTGTGTCTTACCGGGTTCGGACGATGTCCTCGCAAGATTTTTTCTGTTCATAAGACCGTTTATTAAAGAAGATTTACCGACATTTGACTTTCCGGCAAAAGCTACTTCCGGAGCTGAATGCTCCGGAAATACACTTGTTATACCGCAAACTGTTTCAAGAGATGAATTAAGAATCTTCATCCGTTACCTCTTTTTCGATCAACGGATCCGCACCGTTTTGTACAGCATCCTTGGTGATCGTAACCTTTTTAATGCTCTGATCCGAAGGTATCTCAAACATCAGATTCAGCATTACCTTTTCGAGTATCGCCCGAAGTCCTCTTGCTCCTGTTTTTCTTTCAATTGCAAGATGAGCAATTTCCGATAATGCTTCATCATCTATACAAAGCTCCACATTATCCATTGCGAACAGAGCTTTGTACTGTTTAAACACCGCATTCTTGGGTTTTGTAAGAATGCTTACCATTGCTTCCTCATCCAGACTGTTCAAAGTAACTATGACGGGAAGTCGTCCCACAAGCTCGGGGATTATTCCGTACTTAATGAAATCCTGAGGCTCAACCTCCTTCAGAAGCTCATCATCGGTTCTGTTATTATACGAAATATCCGCTTCGAAACCGATGGTCTTCTTACCGGTACGGTTTTCGATCATCTTTTCAAGACCATCAAATGCGCCGCCGCATATAAACAGGATATTCGTAGTATTAATATGAATAAGCTCCTGCTGGGGATGCTTTCTTCCTCCCTGAGGCGGAACGGATGCGTCCGTACCCTCTATTATCTTAAGAAGCGCCTGCTGAACACCTTCACCCGAAACATCTCTCGTTATTGAAACATTTTCGGATTTTTTTGTGATCTTATCTATCTCATCAATGTAAACTATACCCTTCTCGGCTCTTTCAATATCGTAATCCGCATCCTGAATAAGCTTGAGAAGAATATTTTCAACATCCTCACCCACATAGCCTGCTTCCGTAAGCGTTGTAGCATCAGCTATGGCAAAAGGGACATTGAGAAGTCTGGCAAGTGTCTGAGCAAGATATGTTTTACCGGATCCCGTAGGACCGGCCATAATAACATTACTCTTCTGCAGTTCAACATCACTTGTCGAACCGTAAAGAATTCTCTTGTAATGATTATAGACCGCTACCGAAAGAACCTTTTTAGCTTCCTCCTGTCCTACAACATAATCATCGAGGAAAGCCTTTATATCCTTCGGAAGCATCAGATTGATATCGGAATTGATATCATCTTCGAGATTCTGTCTCAGCTCGTCCTCAATGATCTCAGCGCAAAGCGTTACACAATCATCACATATATATACCCCGGGGCCCGCGATAAGCTTTCTGACCTGATTCTGGCTCTTATTGCAAAATGAGCACCTGGGTTTCGGTTGATTTGCCATCTGAAATAACCTCTATCGTTCTGTTACTACTTTATCAATAAGTCCGTACTCAACCGCCTCAGCAGCACTCATCCAGTTATCTCTCTCGGTATCAAGTGCTATCTGTTCAAGAGGCTTACCGGTATTCTGACTGAGAATAGTGTTGAGCTTATCTCTTGTCTTAAGTATATGATCCGCATTGATCTTAATATCGGATGCCTGACCCTGAGCACCGCCTGAAGGCTGATGTATCATTATCTCCGAATTGGGAAGTGCAAATCTTTTGCCCTTTGCACCACCTGCAAGAAGAAATGCACCCATGCTGGCTGCCATTCCCACACAAAGTGTAGAAACATCACATTTGATATAATTCATGGTATCATATATTCCCCATCCTGCAGATACCGATCCGCCGGGGCTGTTGATATAAAGAGAAATATCTTTTGTCGAGTCCTCTGCCTCAAGGAAAAGAAGCTGAGCTATAACAAGGTTGGCTGTAACATCATTTACTTCATCACCAAGGAAAACGATTCTTTCCTTCAGAAGCCTGGAGTAAATGTCATATGCTCTTTCACCCCTGCTGCTGGTCTCTATGACTGTAGGTACTAATGCCATCCTATACCTCCTTTGCGTTCTCAGCGATAAACTTGATGGCCTTTTCCATTGAAAGATCCATTCTTATCGCATCTTCTTCCTTTTCTCCTGCAAGCTCTTTGAATTTTTCAACATCAAGCTGATATCTTTCAGCTGTTTCCTTTAATCTTTCTTCTACCTCTTCATCGGTAGCCTTGATATCCTCAGCCTTTGCAACAGCCTCAACGATAAGGCTTGTCTTAATCCTCTTGATAGCCTCAGGCTTAACCTGCTCCATCATGGCATTTCTGTCCTGACCTGTAAACTTGAAATACTGATCAAGACTGAGTCCCTGCTGGCTGAGCTGATATCCGAAGTCCTCAAGCATCTTTTCCTGCTGATACTCGATCATGGGCTCGGGAAGCTCAATAGTACTTGTCTCGATAAGCTTTTCAAGGCATTTTGATTCCTTAGCTCTCTTTGCTTCAGCTTCCTTCTTAACTTCAAGAGTCTTTCTTATATCTTCCTTATATTCGTCAACTGTCTCAAATTCGGAAACCTCGCTTGCAAAATCATCATCAAGCTCGGGCAGCTCTGTAGCCTTTATTCCGAGAAGCTCAACCTTGAATACTGCGGGTTTTCCTGCAAGAGACTCTTCCTGATATTCTTCGGGGAATGTCACATTTACATCAAACTCGTCACCGATATTCTTTCCTACAATCTGATCTTCAAATGTATCTATGAATGAATGTGATCCGAGCTTAAGACTGTAGCTTTCTCCCTTTCCGCCTTCGAATGCTACTCCGTCTACAAAGCCTTCAAAATTAATTATAGCTGTATCTTCAAGCTGTGCAGCTCTGTCTGTAACCTCAATGGTTCTGGAGTTTTCCTGACGAGCCTTTTCGATCTCGGCATTTACATCCTCATCTGTTACTGTTATCTCTGTCTTCTCAACCTCAATACCCTTGTATTCGCCGAGCTCAACAGGGGGCTTTGTAGCAACCTTAGCAGTATAAATGAAATCCCGGCCCTTACCGATCTGAGTTACTTCTATCTCAGGTCTTGAAACTATATCAAGATCACAGCCTTCAAGCTCCTTACCATAGGTCTTATTGATAAGATTATTTGCAGCATCATCATAGAATACTTCAGGTCCGTAAACCTTCTCGATATATGCCATGGGAACATGGCCCTTTCTAAAGCCGTCTACATGAAATTTACCCTTCTGCTTGTTGTAAACAACGGTTAATTCCTTATTAAAATCTTCAGCCGGCACTGTAATTGTAAGTACCGCCATATTGCCATCGATTTTCTCACTTGTCATGCTCACTTTAGTATTCCTCCTAAAATTCTATATATATTTCTTTATT
>CACYCJ010000116.1 GCA_902772925.1 uncultured Lachnospiraceae bacterium | reverse complement strand
AGTACGGTCAGTGCCAATTATATATAGATAATGGTTTTGTTGTAGCTGATTTTGACGGGATTACGGTGTATTTTCCGGAATCAACTGCTGATATAAACAATATGCAGGATTATAAAGGAAAAGCATATGCGATGAGTTATGATGACGTATCGGACGCATTTGATGGTTATAGTGGGTCAGATGGGTTGACTTATCCGAATATGGTTGCATTGTTTGGTTCATCTTTATTGATAAAATATGATGATAAGCTTAGCAGATATTATGTTGAGACTGATTATGAAGGATTCAATATAAAAATTGAAACTGATAAAGATGGAAATGTAGTAAAAAAATATCCTTGGAATATGTTTACTGTGCTTGATTATAATGATGAAAATCTTAGTAATGCTACTGATGCCACAACACAGGTTTCTGCAGGAGATGATCAGGATTCAGACTCGATTTTCCTTGGTTCAATTTCGGGAACGGTTAAGGATGCAACTACAGGCGGTGCGGCTAACGGAGTTAAGATGATATTCAGAAAGGGAAGCGGTATGCGCTCCGGTGCTTCTGTATTGGAGTATACTACTGATATTACGGGTACATACAAGGTTGAACTTGATGAAGGTAATTACTGTGTTCAATTATCGAAACAGGGTTATATAGACAGTTTTGAAGATGTAACCATAATGAGAAATGTGGACAGGACCGGAATTGATTTTGTTATCAGTACGGAAGTAAACGGTGAGATAAGAATAGTTCTTGAATGGGAAAGTCAGCCGGAAGATCTTGATGCTCATCTTACCGGAAGGACAGACAGTGGTTCATCGGTAAACGTCAGTTTTCAGAATAAAGAGAGTTATGATAGTAACGGAAACTGTCTTGCAGAGCTTGATGTAGATGACAGAAACGGGAATGGTCCGGAAACGATTACTATACATGAAGTAAATGGGCGATATGAGTTCTTTGTTGTAGATTATACTCAAACAGGTACTATGGCAAATACAAATGTAAAGGTGACTATATATCTGCCGGATAATTCTTCCGAAACAAGAATGATAAACGGCGGACTGGGTTCAACTGACCTATGGGAAGTGTGTACCATAGATCACGGACAGATATCGTTTCATTGACAGTTTTTGACAGTTGATTTGAAGAAACTTGGAGAATTTATAAAATGTATTGTAAAAGTTGTGGAGCATATATTACTAATACAGATACTGTCTGCCCGATATGTGGAGACAGAATATTAGGGCACGAAGAACCGGTTGCAAAGACAAATATTCAAATACCCAACGGAACCCTTATTATAGGTCGTTACAGGATAGATAATATAGTCGGAAGAGGTGGTTTTTGTTATACATACATAGCAACGGATACATTTAAAAATACTACTGTTGCAATAAAAGAGTTTTTTCCAAAGGGAATCGTTTACAGACCATCCGGCTTAAATGTCATTTTGTTTGACGATAGTATGCTCACAAAATACAATCAAGGAAAGGATCGTTTTCTGAATGAAGCGAGGATGTTGTCCGAATTCAGTGACAATCCCGGAATTGTATCTATTTATGATTATTTTGAGGGAAACGGAACAGCATATATTGTAATGGAATACTTGAGGGGACAGAACCTTAGTCAATACATTAAGTACATAGGTAGTGTTCCGGATTTCGGCTTTACATCATATATAGCGGGTTGTACTTGTGACATATTATATCAGGTTCACCTTAAGGGCATTATTCACAGAGATTTAAGCCTGGATAATATTTTCTTATGCGAAAATGGTGAAATAAAGCTTATTGACTTCGGGGCCGCGATAAAAAGAAACACTTATGTGGAAAACAGGAATTCAGGATACATTGTTGTTAAGCAGGGGTATACGCCGGTAGAACAGTATTTTGAGGATGGTGACATCGGTGTTTGGACTGATATCTACGCCCTGGGTGCTACATTATATAAGCTTACAACAGGACGGATACCTGTAGAGTCAATAGAAAGGCAGAAGGAGGATTCTCTTGTTCCTCCGCATTTGATCAATCCCAATATTCCGGTCAATTTCAGTAATGCGATAATGAAGGCATTAAGCATCAGATCTGAGGATCGATTCCCTGATGTGCTGTTTATGAAACAGGCTTTGTTTTCCGGGGAAGTATTTCCTGCACAGTATAATGAAACCGACAATTACGCAGTTGCAGATGCATATCAGGAGGCAAAGATAAATGGTATGGATTCCGGTATGCTTGCCGGTACAAGTGTATTGGTTGAATCTGATGCTAAGGGTTCGCAGATACTTTATTATAAGGACGAGACCGGAAGAATTGTGTATGTTGATGGGAATCGTATGCCCGTAAATACGGATAATTCGTCAGGTTTGATGAAAAGGAAAAAAGAATTGAATATATTAACTATCGGAATTGTCGGATTTGCAGTGGTAATGACTTTAATCTTTATCGGTATCATTATTTTGGCATTATAAACGGATGTTTTCCGAAGAAAAAATTATTAACCATTTGTCTGTTGTGGCAATACACGGGCATAAAGAAGCAGGTTATGTACATTTAGTACAGACCTGTTTTTTTATGCTTAAAACACATACGGCAAAAAAAAGACCATTCATCAGTTTTGATAAAAAACAGGGAAAATAGTAATAGTATAAGATCAGTTCAAAGAACTGAGGATCTGAAGACATAACAAAAGATAATAAGGAGGATAAAACTATGTACAAGATCAGAGAAAAAGTGATGGATGAAGCAGCAAAGAAGGTGGTTGAGGCAATGAGACTCTGGGAAGAGTTTAAGAACGAGGAAAAGGGAGCTAGTGAAATGGTAGCGGTAGTTGCGCTGATAGTAATTATCCTGGCGGTAGCTATAATCTTCAAAAATCAGTTGATTAACATTGTTAACGCGGTCGGAAACAAAGTGATTTCCTGGATAGGATAAGTTTAGTTTAGAAAATGGAGCAAGTATATGAATATGGTTGCATTGACTCTAACAGGTATTCTGTTAAGTATAGTTGCTATTGTAATAGAAACTAAATATATGGATAAAAGATTCGGGAAGAAACCTGAAAAAAAAGCATTGGTATTTGACCTTCTTTTAGCTCTTGTAGTGAATGCATTCAGTGTTTTCCTGTTTGAAGGCTATGGTTATGATCCCATTCGAATTGTAACCTGCATGATTTTGACATCATCGCTGATCATCATTGCAAGGTGTGACAAGGAAGAACAGATAATACCTAATGTTATTCTCATATTTCTTATATCAGTTAGAATCGCCGGTATCCTTCTGACTGTAGTTTCCAACAATGAAGGCATAAAAACTGAACTTCTCAGCAGCCTGGGAGGCGTACTCTCAAGTGCGATAGTTCTGATCATAGCAAAGCTTATTCAAAAGGGAGCTATCGGGATGGGAGATATAAAGCTTTTTGTAACCATAGGATTCTATCTTGGCAGTTCATACATTCTACCTGTAATGCTGGTATCTCTTGTTGCAGCTATGATAAGAGGACTAATCGGGATGGCGACCAAAAAGATGAAGAAGGATGACACATTCAGCCTCGGACCATATATAGCAGCGGGAACAATGTGTGTGATGCTGTTGGGAATGTAAGGCGGTTGATCGGGAGGAGTTGCCGTTATGGCTGAGATAAGATCTGATAAAAAAGAACAAAATAAACCACATGTAAAAACGGGAATACTCGGTAATGCTATTGATTATAGATACTATAAAATGAATATTAAAGAATTATTAATAGGATTCTCGATAGGATTTGTATTAACCGCTTTAGTACTTTTCATCTTTTTCAGGTATATACCGTTTTCATTAGCTTCAGGTATTATAGCAGGGATAGTTTCAATTAAATACTATAAGAAATATCTGATTACCAGGAGAAAAGAAAGGCTTCTGGCGGGCTTTAAGCAGCTTTTAGAGGAACTATCTACTTCATACTCTGCCGGAAGCAATACATATAAAGCTTTTCAAGAGGCATATGAGGGCCTTCGCGGAAGTCTGGGTGAAAGAAATGAAATCACTAAAGAGGTTAGGATTATCCTTCAGGGAATCCGGAATAATTATAATATAGAACTCTTGATTCGTGATTTTGCAGACAGATCCGATCTGGAGGATATAAGAAGCTTTGCTGATGTATTTGAAATGGCTTACAGAATGGGTGGAGATTTTAAGAAGATTGTGTCGGATACAAGAGAAGTGCTATGTGGCAAGATTGATATGGAGAGAAGAATACAGGGAGCTCTTTCAAGCGGAAAACAGGAATTATATATTATGATGGCAATGCCGCTTGTTGTTACTCTATCGTTGAATGTAGACAGCAGCATGTCAATTGCTTCAAATTCATTTGTTTTTCTGGCTACTAAAATCTGTGCACTTTTGCTTTTCGCAGCGGCTTTCTTTATAGGAAGCAGGATCATAAAGATACGGGTATAAGAGAAGCATATTAATTAAAGGAAGAAGGAACGGAAATGAGTATTATAGAAAAGGGTTTAACATTATCCGGCATTATCATCATTCTTTTATGGGTATTTCTATTTTTCACAGGAAAAAATCGGTTTAAAAAAGAAACTGAAAATGCCGTAAGAATAAACAAGGATAAAAAACTATATAGCGGTCTCAACGGGTTTCTGCTTCCTGATATGCTTTTTATAGGGTACAGATTTATGGAAATCATCGGGATGGAACTGGAGGATGATTATTCTAAAAAAAAGATAAGAGAAGTAGTCCTGTTAAACGGAGTAAGAGATGCTGAGCTTTACTATAAGAATGTCCGGGCTTATGAAATTATGCTGTTTCTCACCATTACCCCTATTATGTTGATTTTATCAGGAACAACAAATAAACCGGAAATACTGCTTATATTTCTTGGGATTCTAATATTCATTGTCAGAAGAGAATTTGATATAGGTTCCGATTGTGAAAAAATGAAAAATGAAATAGAAATGGATTTTCCCAAGGTTATGTCAAAGCTGACAATCCTGGTGAGCTCGGGAATGGTTCTCAGAAATGCATGGCAGAAGGTTGCTATGGATGGAAAGGGAAGACTGTACGAAGAAATGAGGATTACAAGTGCCGATATAAATAATGGTGTATCGGAAATAACGGCATACAGACAGTTCGGTGAGAGATGCGATACTGTAGAAGGAAAAAAATTTGCAAGCCTCATAAGCCAGAATCTTGTGAAAGGAAGCAATGAGCTTGTTAATTATATGACAGACCTTACAAATGAATTATGGAAGGAAAAGGAACTTAGGGTAACTAAAAAAACAGGTGAGGCTGTACAAAAACTGCTGATACCATCGGTTATCATATTTATAGGTATTCTGATACTTATACTTGTACCAATGTTCACAAATATGAATGTTCTATGATCAGGAAGGATGGCTTTAAACATGAAAAAGTACATTATAATGTTTGTATTTCTCCTGCTTACCGTGTTTGCAGTGATGAAAATGGTAAAGGGCAAGGATTTAACAGAATATGAAAATGCCATGAAAGATGCGGAAAAATGTATGGATAGCGGCTATTATTTAGATGCAGTTTCTTTTTATGATAAGGCACTGACAGAGCAGAAAAATGATATCTATGCACTTAAGGGTAAACTCAGTGCATATGAAAAAGCTCGTGATGATACGAATTTTTGCAATACGGCAACTTTGATACTGAAGCTTACCGGCGGCGATGTAGATACATATGAGGCAATCATAAAGCATTATTATGAGATGGGACAATACAAACCAGCATATGATTATTTGGAGAAAGGTCTGGAATGCTTTCCTGAAGAGAACTGCCTTCGTAAACTTAAGCTTACTTTGGATGGCAGCTATATGGAATATATGATAAGTGGTAGTCTTAAGAATGATTATTGCGGGAAATATGCAGTAGTAAGTGTAACGGATTATAGCGAATTATACAACACTCCGACTGACACTACCGAAACAGATGCTCTTGATGAGAATGTTCCGACATATCTGCAGATTATAGATGAATCCGGTAATCCGATAAATAACAGTAGATTCAGCACTGTCTGTGAGGTGGCAGAACCTGAAGTTGACGGTGGAACCATGGTATCCGGAATAAAAATAGTTTCCGATACGAAAGAGGAAAATGCGGTAGCAAAGCTATCGTATTATGACTCAAAGGGTAATCTGAGAATGTCACCTGAATATTCATATGAATATCTCGGATTATTACATGATAATCTGGCACTGGTCAAAAAGAATGGGAAATGGGGATATATTGACGACAGCTTTAATGAAAAAGAACAATGGTATGAAGATGCGACATCCTTTAGAAACGGTATAGCAGCCGTTAAGAAAAATGGAAAGTGGGGGATAATAGATACGGAAATGAAGAATATTACAGACTTTGTCTTTGATGAGATTTTGTATGATATATATAAAAACTGTTCGGCTTCCGGAACCGTAGTATTTAAGAAGGGTACAGTTTACGGATTAATGGATCTTAAAGGGAATATTCTGACGGAAGGATTGGAGACGGCGTATGCATTTTCTTCT
>CACYCJ010000115.1 GCA_902772925.1 uncultured Lachnospiraceae bacterium | reverse complement strand
ATCCCCGACTTAGTTTTCTCTACAGATGCCTTTTCCTGAACGGATGCATTTTTCGTAACACCGTTTTCATAATCAGCAAGCTTTACATACTCATCCTCAACTGCAAGAATGACATTAACATTCCGATTATAATAGACATTCTTAGTATCCGCATAAACTTGATTATCTGTCTCCGCTTTATCCATATTGAGGACGGGTGCTGTGCGGATTGACGTGACTTTCGGGGGAGTTTTATCAAGAATGAAACTTCCTGAAGTGCCTTTGAATTCACATCCCCTACTTGTCTTATTCATATCTTTACTGACAAATACAGTTGTAGCTTCATTTCCCGCCAAGTCAACAGCACGTACATTCACAGAATGGCTACCGTCTTTAAACTTTGCAACCTCGTCAGCAGTATAAGATAGTTCCACCGACACCATCGATTCGCTGCCTGATATAAAAGCTTTCTCTTCCTTACCGTCAATATTCGAAGTATAAATCCGTGTGCCCGGAGTACTATCTCCGTCCGAAACTATAGCAGCCAGATTATAACCCTGATCAGAATAAGTCACATTTATACCGCAATTGTCTGCCCGGTAATAATAATGACCATCTTCCTTATCAGGACTGCCACCCATTCGAACAGTTATCTCCGGCGCATGCGTATCTATTACGAACTCAAAAGGAGATGTTTGAGCATCTGTATTCACAGCTCCAATATTGCCGGCTCGATCTTGCAGAATATTTTCCTGTCCGTCAGCTGAATAAATATGGATACCAAACAAGCCATCATTTGGAAATTCAGCCGTATATATCCATCTGTCATCATCTCCGTTTGCTTCAGTACCTTGCGTGAATTTCCATCCGGTGGTCTTAAACTGACCGGCTTTTTCCGTATCCATCCCGGCGGCATCACCTTCAAGTACAACGCTGTTATGACTCGGATCATAATTTCCGTCCTGAACGCCGTTTACGATCACATTAACATAGTCCGGATCAAAATTTCTGTCGCGTACAGTCAAAACAGCTTTCCGGGAAGAATTAAAATACTTCCCATTTTTCACCTCGTTATTATCATACTCAATCGTGATTTCCGGCGTGCTTCCGTCAATACCAAAGAGATAGTATGCTCTCTTTACATTCCCTGCATTGTCTTCTGCTGTTACCAGAACCATGATGTCATTCCGGTTCACATCATCCGGTATCGTGATTGCTTTCTCCTGCTCATAGACATCTACAAGCTCCGCTTCAACACTTGACCCGGTAAAAATCGGATTCGGCTTCCAGCTGCCGCCATCTGAAAGCAAAGTCATACCGCTAAAATCAGCTTTCTTTACTTTTTCACCAATATCCGCAGCGGAAAGGTTTTCTGTTCCATATACCGCATACTCTACTTTAGCTAAGCCGGAACTACTTCTATTTTCGGGTTTACTCTCAGTGGAACTTCCGTAAGGATCAGATATTTTCACATCAAATGTTACCGGCTTGGAAGCATTAAACAACGGCTGTCCCTGGTTTCCATAAGTATCCGTAAATATATCACCTGATGGAACAATCCCTACAGAAGGTGCCAGACTATCCTCCCCGGACTCAATGTCCTGATCAAGATAAATACTGGACGTAAACGGATAGACTGCTGCATCTGTACCGGGAACTGATACGCTTGCATTTCCCGCGAGATCAACCAGCATTATATCGCTGATTGAGAAAATCTGTCTGCCTTTCACCTCATATATTGATTCCTGTGCGTAGGCATATCCGTCCTCGACACGCTTCTCCTTATTTACACCATTTTTCAGATTTACAGTATATGAAATCTTATACGGTGTTCTATCCCCTGTGCTTCCTGCATTTCCATTATTACCTGCTTTACTTCTATCATCTGACACGGTAATATAAGCTTTATCCGAAGATATATACTGCATCGGATTTAATACATCAAATCCCTTTTGCTCATAGAACGGTTCTGCATCCTTTTCATTCGAAATTTTCACCACCCCAACCGGTGACGTCCTATCAACAGCAATGACATTTGAAAGGTATCCTT
>CACYCJ010000114.1 GCA_902772925.1 uncultured Lachnospiraceae bacterium | reverse complement strand
CTCAGAGCAGTAGTATCCATTACTATAGATAATGAGTTTGTTGTACATGATATAAAGGTTATCGAAGGTGAAAAGGGACTTTTCATCGCTATGCCCAGCAGAAAATCAGCTGATGGTGAATACAGGGATGTTGCTCACCCCATTAATACCGATACAAGAGAAAGGATTCAGAACCTTATTCTTGAGAGGTATGAGCAGGCGTCATTTGACGAGGAAGATACTTTTTAGGTTTATATTTTAAAAAGCATGATAGATCAAAGTGTAATACCCGGGGCTTATGTAAAAGCATAAGCCCCTTTCATTAGTTAAAAAAAATGAATAAAAAATACAAAGGAGTTATTATGGCTAATTTTAAAGCGGTTATCTTAGCTGCAGGTAAAGGAACAAGAATGAAATCAGAACTTCCGAAGGTGCTTCATACTGTTAAAGGAAAGCCGATGGTATGTTATGTTATAGAGGAAGCACGTAAGGCCGGATGTGACGAGATATGTCTCATAGTAGGCTATAAAGGTGATGAAGTAAAAACAGTTGTTTCTGAAAGAGGAATGGACTTCATAAATACTGTTACTCAGGAGGAACAGCTTGGAACGGGCCATGCAGTAAAATGTGCGGCTGATTTTATAGGTAATGAAGGTGATACTCTTGTACTTTGCGGTGATACTCCGCTTATAAAAGCAGATACCCTTGCAAAGCTTTATAAAACCCATAAGGAAAACGGAAACGGTGTGACCGTACTTTCCGCGATTTATGAGGATCCCTTCGGCTACGGCAGGATAATAAGAGACACTGATGGACATTTTATGAGAATAACCGAGCAGAAGGATTGTACCGAAGAGGAAAAAAAGGTACAGGAAATTAATTCCGGAATGTATATATTTGATTCAGCAGCTCTTTCGAAAAGCTTAAAGGAGCTTAAGAATGATAATTCACAGGGTGAATATTATCTGACGGATACGCTTGAGATCATCAAAAACTATGGGATGAAGATAGAAGCAATGCCGGCGGACGATAAGGACGAGATCATGGGTGTAAATACACTCGAGCAGTTAAGCGTTGCCGAGAGCATTGTAAGAGGAAGATAGCATTGAAGATCATAGTGGGACTTGGAAATGTCGGGGACAAATATGCGGGAACGAGGCATAATACCGGATTTTCCGTTATTATCAATCTGTCCGATCGATATAACATTAAAATGAATAAAGCCGAGTGCAAGGCTATTACCGGACATGGTAACATCGGCGGCGAGAAGGTCATACTCGCACAGCCCGTTACATATATGAATAATTCCGGAGAGGCCGTAAGAGCACTTATGGACTACTATAAATGCACCACCGAGGATATCATTATAATATATGATGATACCAGTCTTGATGTGGGAAGGATCAGAGTTCGTCCCAAGGGAAGTGACGGTGGTCACAACGGAATCAAGAGTGTGATAAAACACCTGGGGACGGAGGTTTTTGACAGAGTCAGAGTCGGCATCGGAGACAGGGGTGAGTGGGACATGGTGGATTATGTCCTCGGACGGTTTCCGAAGGAGGAGCTCCCCCTTATCCGTGATGCCGTGGACAGAGCTGCTGACGCCGTGGAAGAAATAATGAAAAACGGAGTGGACAGCGCTATGAACCGCTTCAATTAGCGTTCGAATCGGTTTTCATGAAATCAAAATTTTGAGGTTAACGCCATAAGGTATATACAGGTACTCCTCAAAACTGTCTTCGCTTTCTATATTGCAACAAAACAAGATTTTGAGTTTTCACAAAACGCTCGAAACTCACTTCGTTCAAACAGTCTCGCTTATTTGGAAAACTCTAAAATCCTTGTTTTGGCAATATTACGAAAGCTACGCCAAGGTTTTGATTAGTACCTGTATATCCCTTATATTGTGAATCTCAGAATATGATATTAATTAAAAATTCTCACTTTACCTTATAAAGTATACAATCAGTCGATATATGCAAGTATTGTCAAAGCATTGCGTAGATTTCGTTATTTTTCCGAAGGAATGGTTATAGAATTATCCCAACAAGCGAGATTGTTTGAGCCGTAGGCGAGTTTCGAGCGGTTGGTGATAATTCATAACCGGACTTCGTGAAAAATAGAAATCGAAGAACAGCTTTGAAAATGCTTACATATATCGACTGATGTAAACATACAGTTTATGGAGATCTTAGAGTGCATTCGATATTAGAGCCTTTTAAGGCGCATGAATCATTTACAACTGCAAAGAGATGGATAGACTTAAAGGAAGCTCCGGTGCATCTGTGGGGAATGTCACGCACACCGAGAGCTGCTCTTACTATGGCCTTTGGCGAGAATGCAAGGTATAAGCTTATCGTAACCTACAGCGAGAGCAGGGCGGAGAAGCTTTATCAGGATATCCGGTTTTATACGCCGGAGGTATATCTCTACCCGGCAAAGGATGTTCTTTTTTATAATGCTGATATTCACGGAAATGCGACAGAAAAGAAAAGACTTGAGATCATAAAAAGGATAGTCGAGGGTGAAAATGCGGTCGTCATAACGACAATAGACGGACTTATGGATAAGCTTCCGAGGATAACCGAGATATCCGCGGGAACGATAACCGTAAAGACGGGAGAAGTCATCAGAATGGAGCTTCTCCGGGAAAATCTGGCGGGACTCGGCTATGAGGCTGCGGAATTCGTTGACGGTCCCGGACAGTATTCGGTGCGAGGAGGAATCATTGATATCTTTCCGCTTACGGAGGATAGACCGTACAGGATAGAACTCTGGGGAGATACGGTTGATACCATAAGGATATTTGATGTTGATACACAACGCTCCATAGAAAATGTGAGCGAGATATCTGTTTACCCCGCAAGAGAGATAGTACTCAGCGAGGAAAGAAAGCAGTCGGGACTTGAGAGGATAACTGCAGAACATAAAAAGACCGCAGACGCATTCAAGAAGAATTTCAAAACAGAACAGTATGCAAGACTGAACAGGGCTGTAGAGGAGATTAAGGAAGAGATAACGGATATGGATAACATATTCAGTACCGACAGCCTAATCTCGTATTTTTATGAAGAGGTCTGCAGTCTGATAGATTATTTTCCGAAGGATCTTTTTGTTGTGATAGATGAGCCCGATAAGACTGTCACGAGAGCAAATATGTTCATGAAGGAAGTGACCATATCCATGCAGGGCCGCCTGGAGGGAGGCTATATCCTGCCGGGACAGGCCGACATAATCTTTTCGGATGAGGACATATTCGGAAGGCTCGCGAAGCGAAAAACTGTGCTTTTTTCATCGCTGTATAAAAGGCAGGACGCATTTTATGAAAAGCATGACATTTCCTTCGAGACTCAGAGCATCGTATCGTACAACAACAGCTTTGACTCGCTGGTAAAGGATATAAAGACTTATCAGAAGAAAAAAAGCAGGGTCATCATTGTATGTCCGTCGGCAACAAGAGCGAAAAGACTTGTCAAAAACCTGGGAGATAATGAGGTAATCGCATTTTTCTCTGAGGATGAAACAAGAGTTCTTGCTGAGCGGGAAGTGATGGTGACGACAGGCAGACTTGAGGAGGGCTTTACTCTTAAGGACGGAAGCCTGGTTGTAATCAACGAAAGTGAGATTTTTACCGATAGCAGCAGGACAAATAAAAAGAAGACCGCTAAATATAAGGGCAAGGAGATTAACGATATCAGTGAGATCCACCCCGGAGATTATGTGGTTCATGAGAGACACGGTATAGGAATCTATCGCGGAATCGAAAAGGTAGAGACAGACGGAAAGCTGCAGGATTACATTAATATAGAATACGGTGACGGAGGGAAGCTCTTCGTTCCCGTCGATCAGATGAAGATAGTCGGTAAATATGCCGATAAGGAAAGTGCGCCTCCGAAGCTTAACCGACTTTCGGGGAACGGCTATAACGAGTGGGAAAAGACCAGGAACCGTGTCAGGGGACATGTGGATGATCTTGCGAAGGAGCTTATCAGCCTTTATGCCGCAAGGAGCAGTATGAAGGGCTTTCGGTATTCGCCGGATACCGTGTGGCAGACGGAATTCGAGGAGCTGTTTCCTTACGATGAAACTCCGGATCAGCTGAGAGCTATCGAGGAAACAAAGGCTGATATGGAAAGCGACAAGATAATGGACAGGCTTATCTGCGGTGATGTAGGCTTCGGAAAGACCGAGGTTGCGATAAGAGCCGCATTTAAGGCGGTTCAGGATTCGAGGCAGGTTGCATATCTCGTTCCGACTACCATTCTCGCACAGCAGCATTTCGAGACCTTTGAGGAACGCTTCAAGGGGTATCCCGTAAATGTAAAGATGCTTTCGCGATTCTGCAGCGCGAAGGAGATAAAGGAAACGGTTAACGGAATTGCTTCGGGTGAGGTTGATATAGTCATAGGAACCCACAGGCTTCTTTCCAAGGATATAAGCTTTAAAAAGCTGGGACTTCTGATCATTGATGAGGAGCAGCGATTCGGCGTAAAGCATAAGGAAAAGATCAAGGAACTGAAGAAGAATGTTGATGTGCTGACGCTTACCGCAACACCCATTCCCAGAACATTGCATATGAGCCTTATCGGACTTAGGGACATGAGCCTTCTAACGGAAGCGCCCGCAAGAAGAAGACCGGTCCAGACCTATGTTATGGAGTATGATAAGGAATTCGTCAGGGAAGCCATCAACCGTGAGCTGGTTAGGGACGGCCAGGTTTATTATGTTTATAATCGCGTCGAGGATATAGAATGGGTAGTCAGTGAACTGAGGAATCTGATACCCTCGGCAACCATAGAATATGCACATGGAAAAATGAATGAGCGTGAGCTTGAGGATATAATGCATAAGTTCGTCAAAAAGAAGATCGATGTGCTTGTTTCCACGACTATCATTGAGACAGGACTTGATATTCCGAATGTAAATACCATTATAATCCATAATGCCGACCGCTTCGGATTATCGCAACTCTATCAGCTGAGAGGCCGTGTGGGAAGATCCAGCAGGAGCTCGTACGCATTTTTGATGTATAAAAAGGATAAGATCATCAAGGAGGTTGCGGAGAAGAGACTGTCCGCAATCAGGGAATTTACGGAGCTCGGCTCGGGCTATAAGATTTCCATGAAGGATCTTGAGATAAGAGGCTCGGGTAACATTCTCGGAAGGGATCAGTCAGGTCATATGGAGGCTGTCGGCTATTCCCTCTATTGCAGAATGCTGAATGACGCGATAAGGGAAGGCATGGGCGAGGAAAAGGAAGAGGAGTTTGAAACTGCCTTTGAAATTCCCGTGGATGCTTATATCAGCGATGATTATGTGAAAAGCGAATATATCAAGCTGGATCTTTATAAGGAGATAGCAAGGATAGAAAATGAAGAGGATGCCGATGAGATAATCATGGAGGTTAAGGACCGCTTCGGTCCCGTTCCGAGAGAATTCGAACGGCTTATCAGAGTTGCTCTTATCAAGGCAAAGGCCCGTGAATGCTATATCGAGGATATAAAACCGGCCGGAGAGAGCGATGTCCGTTATATATTTGTGAAAAATGCGCCCCTCGCACTTGACAGACTGAGTGAGTTTATGAAAAAATACAAGGACAGGATCAAGGTGCTAAATGGAGAGGCTTCGGGATTCCAGATCGGTAATCCGCACATTCTTCAGGATGAGGAGCTTGACGGAATCGAAGGAGTAGTTAATGACATCAGGGAAATGCTGATAGTAAATTAAAAGGTATGATGAGAAGTATCAGAATGAAATGCATTAAGAAAAACAACATCATAAGAACAGTCTCTTTGCTTCTGGTAATGTTCATTCTGCTTACCGGCTGCGGGAGGAAAAATAAGTTTGTCGGCGGCGGAGAAACTCTGTTTTCCTTCGGCGGAAACAAGGTGTCCTTCGGCGAGACATATATCTATGCTCAGACGGTAATCGACAATTATAAGAAGACCTACGGAGATGACATTTTTGAAACGGATGTGGAGACCTCGGACGGAAGTACGGCTCCGCTTGCCGATGTGACGAGAAAGGATGTCATTGACAGCATTATCAGAGTCAAGGTCCTAAACAGTAAGGCTGATGATTATAAACTGGATATCACCAATGAGGATAAGGAGCTTGCGCTGAACGAGGCAAATGCATTCTGGGACAGCCTTACGGATCAGCAGAGGACCGATATGCAGCTTAATCAGACGCTTGTTCAGGGGGTTATGACCGAGAACCTTGTAGCTGATGCTGTTTATAATGCGGTCATCGCGGATGTCGATGATGAGATTTCCGATGAGGAAGCGAGAGAGACTTCATTTTTCGATATGTATTTTCCCTGCTATGAGGTCGGAAAATACGGTACCATTAAGGAATTTGATGAAGAAAGAAAGAAGGAGCAGTATGGCTGGGCACTGGATGCCTACGAGGAGCTTACCCAGAACGGGGGCGACAGCATAGAAGCCCTGGCTGCGGAATACGAGCTTGATCAATCGTCGCATTATACCATGACGCCCGAAGAGATCAAGGAAACCTACGGTGAGACCATCTGCAGCAATCTGTATGAGCTGGAGGATAATACCTTCAGTACGGTTATGGAATCGGAATACGGATACCATATCTTCTATATGGAGGCGCTGACCGACCGCGAGGCAACGGATGTCCGAAAGGAAGAAATCCTTTCGGAGAGACGCGACAAATACTTCAACGAGAAGTATAAGAGCTGGAGGAGAAGCATGGACAGATCCTTCAACTATGATAAATCCGTAAACCAGGAGCTTTACTCCCAAATCAAATTCGAGTAGATCGTAGCACAGGGACGGGGATATTGTCACATAATTTATGTAAACAAATAACTGATCGTTCAGATATATACTTTTGCTCGGCACGCTCTCGCTTCGTCGGGGTGCCCCTAGCGGTACTAAGCTCTTACTTCGTCATTCGACTCGTAATCGCTAAGTACCGAGACCCCAAAGGCCTCGAAAAGTATATACCTGAACGATCGGCATTTTTTCATAAATAGAATGTGACAGTATCCCCGTCTCGTTTACTTTGTCACGCGGTGATGTGAAGCAGGTGTGATGCGAACTGGAAGTAGATGATGAGTGAGAGCGCATCTACAATGGTGGTTATGAAGGGACTCGCCATAACTGCGGGGTCGAAGCCGACCTTTTTGGCAAGCATGGGAAGTGTGCAGCCAACAAACTTCGCAACAACTACGGTGCATATCAGGGTGAGGCAGATTACCAGAGCGATGATGATCGCAACCCTGTCAAGGAGTATCAGCTTTACGAAATTGGCAACGGCAAGAGTCGTTCCGACCAGAAGTGCAACCAAAAACTCCTTTCCCTGTATACGGAAGATGTCTTTGAAGTGGATCTCATCCATGGAAATGCTTCGGATTATGGACATTGATGCCTGTGAACCCGCATTTCCGCCCGTGTCCATCAGCATCGGGATATAAGCGGTAAGAACAACATATGCACCGAGCGCGGTTTCATAGTGAGTAATGATCGCACCGGTAAAAGTAGCGGATATCATGAGCAGAAGAAGCCAGGGTATCCTTTTTTTATAGGTTTCGAAAACACCTTCCTTGATGTAGGGGGTATCGGTAGGCGTGATAGCAGCCATGACCTCGATATCCTCGGTATTCTCTTCCTGGATGATGTCGATGACATCATCGAAGGTGATGATACCTACCAGCCTTTTTTCATTATCCACAACGGGTAAGGCAAGGAAGTCGTATTTTTCGAAAACGTGAGTTACATGCTCCTGATCCTCCAGAGTCTCGGCATAGATGAGGTTGGTTTCCATTATCTCCTGGATGGTCTGCGAGTAATCGGCAAGTAAAAGCTCCTTGACTGTGACCGTGCCGAGCAGCTCCTTTTTGGGATTGGTAACATAACAGGTGTAGATGGTCTCCTTGTCTACGCCGACCTGCCTGATACGGGCAAATGCCTGCTCAACGGTCATCTGCTCCTCAAGCCTTATATACTCGGTGGTCATGATGCTTCCCGCACTGTCCTCGGGGTATTTCAGAAGCTCATTTATCTCATTTCTGGTATGCTCATCCGTGTTCTTGAGAATGCGCTTTACCACATTTGCAGGCATCTCTTCGATCATATCAACGGTATCATCCAGATACAGATTATCGATGACATAATGAAGCTCCTTATCGGAGAATGCGACTATGAGCGATTCCTGTACATCGGAATCAAGGTGGGCAAATGAATCCGCCGCAAGCTCTTTCGGAAGTATTCGGAAAACGATCGGTTGTTTTTCCGGTGAAAGCTCACTTAAAAACTGTGCTATGTCGGCTTCATTAAGCTCCTTCAGAAAATCTCTGACCTCCACAAGCTTTCTTTCATCTATAAGGGCTTCGATTTCTTCCGGCGTATAAGTCATCTCATGATTCATGGCCCATTCCTCCTTGGATTAATAACATGCATAAAAAAACACCGATTCTTTGAAAATCGGTGTTTAAGTCTCATTTACTTCCGGTGGAACCAAAACCGCCTTCGCCCCGTTCGGTCGAATTAAGCTCATCGGTCTCGGTGAATATACCCATTATATACGGCGTGATCACCAGCTGGGCTATCCTCTCACCGGGTGCAACCGTCGCAGCTACTTCGGAATGATTATGAAGCGCAACCATTACCTCACCGCGATAGTCCGAATCTACAACACCTACTTTATTTGCAGGGGCAAGTCCTTTCTTACTGGCAAGACCGCTCCTCGCATATATCAGACCTGCATAACCTTCCGGAATTTCCATAGAAAGTCCTGTCGGTATCATGTAGGTCGAATGTGGCTCGATCGTTATTTCCGCATCAAGGCAGGCATAAAGATCGGCGCCCGCGGCACTGGCAGACCCGTAGGTAGGGAGCTTTGACTCGGATTTGAGTTTCTTTATATTGACAATTGCTTTATCTATCATTGATATCCTCTTTCTATTATGCTTTCATAAGCCTCTGTGCTGCGGGAATCAGCTCCTTGGTACGCGGGATAACTCCGTCAATGTTATCGCAGAGCCAGTTCATTGAAACTATAGTATCGGGTGTAAGTGAAGCTATAGTAGATGAAACAGTGGAAGACTTTTTGGAAATAGGGCTCTGTATCATACTGTCGGCAGAATGTATCTCGCCGGAGAACGGGGTTATACTGCCTGAAGTGATTCCGATCTTGAAAAGCTCAAGGAGCTTCTTCGTCTGATAAGGCACATTTTTACCGAGACGAACATCAACGACTCCGGTATTGAGACCGAACCAGTAGTTCATGGTCTGATGAGCGCCTATTATGGATCTGGCATCCCACACACCGTTAAGTATGGAGCGTACTATCTGATAGTAGTATCTTCCCCAGTTGTAATAGGGCGTACCGAGATATTCCTTTTCGTCGCCGGAAAGCTTGTAAACGCCGGATCTCTTTGCGATGCCGGTGCTGTTATAAAGGTTTACATCCGAGTAAACATTTATACCTCTGCTGCTCCAGTCTTCGAGATAATTCCTGTCGGATTCCAGAGATGCCCATTTCAGATCAATGCGGCAATCGGGAACCATAAGAGCTGCACCGAGCGCAAATGCGTTAATGCTGGCGATATTTCCGAGTGCAGGGAAATCGGCAAGATAACCTATTGTATGGTTATCCGATGCTCCGATACTGCTTCCTGCAAGGATTCCCATAAGGAAGGTTGCCTCATACAGCCTTCCGTGATAAGCTCTGACTGAATTCTGAGTCTTACCTATGGAGCAGTTAAGGAATTTAACATCGGGATTTTTGATCGCAGCATGCATCGTAGGATTCATCATATAAGGTGAAATGGTGAAAATGACCTCGTTCTTATCCTTCAATGCATTATTGACTGCTTCCGAAATGTCGCCGCCTGTCTCCGAAGCGAAATAGCAGTTTGTTTTGACAAGTCCTGATTCCATTTCCTCGACATATAGTCTTCCTGCCTCATGGCTGTTGGTCCATCTGGAAGCTTCAACTCCTGTATCATATATGAATCCGACTCTGAGCGGTGAAGAGGTTGAATACTTCCTCTCGCTTGCAAACAGATCCTTTGTGAAAATATCCTTAAGGCTCTGTGATGCGGATTTTTTATTTGTAACAGGTGCCTCGCTTACATATGCGATATTTTCGATATCAGAGGGTGCTGAAAGTTCGTTGGAAGCAAGGCGGATGTTGCTGATTATCTGATCGCTGCTGCTGTCGGATATAGTCTTGAAGGGGAATATCGATATATAAATCAGAAATGCTTCTGACAGCGTTGAATTATCGGTCTTCTTAAATACAAGATTGAAAGCCTTGCAGAATCTGAGATATGCGGATTTAAGATCCTTACAGAGATCCTCGTCCCATTCGTTTTCAAGATCCTGTCCCAGAAGAGATGCAAGCTTTGCGTATTCACCCAGCTCCGTAAAGACTATCGTGAAGATACCTGTGCAGCGATAGAATTCAAGGTATTCATAATAAACCTTTACTTCCTTTTCGTCTGTAAGAGCGGGCTTTATTCTTATGACATCCGCCAGGATATACTCGCTTTCAAGATATTTGGAAACGGATACACGCTTGTTTCCTTCCATGATGTAGTAATGATTCATATATTCGTATGCCTTGATAGCATCACGGACACCTTCAATCTTGCAGGAATCATAAAGGTCGGACCACTTAACCGCAAATTCCGTACCTGTCTCGAAGATAGGCATAAAATTATTTGCAAATGCATTATTACGGCCCACGGTCTTGTTTCCCGCTATCATATCAAGAGGAAGCTCAAGGAGACCGAGTCTTGTCTCGCCGGCTGTTCTTTTTCCCTCAAGATACTGATCGAGAACCGGCAGATAAGGTGATTTTCCTTCCGAAATAGCTTTCTTGGCTGCTTCATCACCAAGCTTCTTGGCTGCTTTGTAATCTTCTAACATATCATTACCCCCTGTTGCATTTATCGGATGCTACATATATTCATCCATCAGAACGGCTTGTCCCTGCTTAAAGCTTTCGGAAACATTTATTATCCTTTGATTTGAACTGCCTCTGAACTTTAATTTAAGATCTTTCTTTGCTTCAACAAATCGTCCGTCTATCAGAACATCTATGAGCTTTAGCATATCAATGGTATTTACGGTAAAGCATCTTTTACAGTTGATGTCATTAAGCTGCTCCCAGGTGAATCCGGAATATGACCATATGGTCTTGCCCGGAGCCTCTGCCCGGACTCTCTCCAGAAAAGGACGAAGCTCCTTCTGATTCACCGGCTCAAACGGTTCTCCGCCGAGAAGCGACAGTCCCCTGACATATGCAGGCTTCAGAGATTCTATAATGGCATCTGCATCTTCTTTGGTGAATTCTCTCCCGTAATTAAAATTCCAGGTTTTCTCATTGAAACAACCCGGACAGTGATGCGTACATCCCGATACATAAAGAGAAGTTCTCATTCCGGGACCGTTGGCGACATCACAATAGTATATTCCGCAAATATTCATAACTGGTCACCCCGTCAAGTGTCAAAATCATACAAAATTCATTATACAATAATTAAAGGAAAGTGTCACCTTTTTTCAAAGTGTAATTGTATATATTATTGTCAAGATATGTATATAGTTACTTCCAAAACTGTTCTTCGATTTCTATTTTGCGCAAAACAAGATTTTGATTTTTCACAAAACGCTCGAAACTCGCTACGCTCAAACAGTCTCGCTTTTTTGGAAAAATCTAAAATCATTGTTTTGGCAAAATTACGAAATCTACGCAATGTTTTGGCAGCAACTATATACATCTCTTGACAGTGACTATATGACAATTATATTTAAAAATTCGTATGGTTAAATATACATTGCTGTTTTTATATACTCAGACAGGCAATATATACAAATACAGTCAAAACATTGCGGAGGTTTCGTCCTATTTCCGAAGGGATGGTTATAGAATTATCCAAAGCAGCGAGACTGTTTGAGCAAAGCGAGTTTCGAGCGCTTTGTGATAATTCATAACATCACTTCGAGAAATATAGAAACCGTAGAACCGTTTTGAATGTGTTTGTATATATTGTCTGTCGTAAGCATATAAAAAAGAGAAACAGTATAACCGTTTCTCTTTTTAAAATAGTAATTGTCACTTGTCTCAGTGAGCGATATAGGTGGGTGCTCCTACATGAAGCACTCTGGCCTTTATCTCTTTTGTCTTTCCGACATTCCAGAAGTTTTCTCCGAGGTAGCCGCAGGTACGCCTTGTTACATTCATCTTTGAATGATCCTTGTTATGGCATACGGGGCATTCCCATTCATTGTCCTCATTTATGAGAATCTCTCCGTCATAGCCGCAAACCTGACAATAGTCGGATTTGGTATTGAATTCGGCATACTGGATATTGTCG
>CACYCJ010000113.1 GCA_902772925.1 uncultured Lachnospiraceae bacterium | reverse complement strand
TCACATATTGTCAACACATTCTTTTTTTTTTTTTTTTTTTTCTTTTGTGCAGGGTACGTGCAGTGTATTCGATTCTTCTCAGAAGATTCTAAACCCCCTCTCATCCTCTACAGGCGTCAGTTTTTGGACATCCATGCTTTCTATCATCACATATCGCCCCTGACCTATCGCTGTGATAACCGCATCTATGGATTCCTCCGAGCCCTGTATCTCCATGCTCACACTTCCGTCCCATTCATTCCTGACCCAGCCGGTACAGCCATACATTTCAGCCGCATGCATGGCCCTGTAGCGAAAGCCGACACCCTGTACGGCACCGTAAAATACTATATATTTTCGAACCATAGTCTAGAACAGCACTCCCTTAAAGCACACCTTCGGCTTTTCATTCTCATAATCCCAGCTGTGGTATGCGTCGCCTCTGCACCACTTTGCTTCCGGGCAGGCCGCACATTTCTCATTACGCTCGGAAAGCGGTGTACGGTATATCTCAAATCTTTCTTTCCACAGCTTTGTAAAGCTCTCTGAATTTATATTCCCCTGTATGGTCTTTTCGTTCCTTGGGATATCGATGCATGCAGTCACGTCGCCGTTAACCAGTATGCCTGCAACATAGATACCGGCATTGCATAAGAAATACCAGTCCCGTACCTCCGCCTCGTATTCCAGGCCCAGGAAATGAGTACAGGAGTATGTTACCGGGATCCGCTTTTCCCGCTTTTCCTTTATGAACTCCATTATCCTCCGGTTATCATCCGCAGTAAGCAGCATATCCGGAACCTTCTCAGCGCGTCCTATGGGCTCGATACCCGTCAGGCGCCATTCATTGATGTCCATCCCGTCGAACACATCAAAAAGCGCATCCAGCTCATCTATATTCTCATGATTCACGACTGTCGTGACCATTATATTAAAGCAGCTTTCATCAATAAGATTCTGTATGCCTTCCATTCCCAGCTTATATGCGTCCTTAAGGCCTCTGTAGCGGTCATGGGTTTCAGGCAGGCCATCTATGCTTAGTGATATGCTCTTCATCCCCGCTTCCTTCAGATGATGAGCCACCTCTTTCGTGATAAGCGTCCCGTTGCTGGTCATCCCCCACTTGAACCCCAGCTCTTGTGTGTATTCCATGAGTTCAAAAAAATCCGGATACAGAAGAGGCTCACCGCCTGTCACGGCGATCAGCGCCTTTGTCCCGAAATTCTCTTTTACTTCATCCAGAAGCGATTTATATTTTTCCAGCGGCAGCCCGTCCGGCAGATTGCCGCCGCAGCTGCTTCCGCAGTGAAAGCAATGTTCGTTACACTTAAGCGTCAGCTCTAAAAAAAGCTGCTTAAGAATCGGTTCCTTACGCAGCTTTTTCTGATAGTCCGCAAGTGTATCCAGATTACGTATCTTGATCTCTTCCCTTGTCATCCGTCACTATCCTGTAAATTAAAAATCTTCCGGCGGTCCGTACACATCAGGCATCTCATTATCCTCGACGTTAACTGTCGGTGTCGGAGCATCAGTCACTTCCGGTGCGTCCGTAGCTTCACCTTCCTGATTTTCGTACTCCTCAAGTGCCTGCGGCGGGCCATATACAGCTGCCGGTTCGTTATCATCCACGCCCATGGTCGTCTGAGGCGATATTGCATCTCCACTCAAACTGTTACCATCGTCTTCGATCTGAATATTATTATTATTGCCGGGATCATATTCCGGCGGTGGGCCGTACACGCAGCCCGAGAAACCACCCACTGAGAACAGCGTGGTTGCAGCAAGCCCAAATACTGCCGCTTTCTTTTTCGTCATCTTCATTGGCTAACCCCTCCGAATGGTTTCATTATACCATAATCCACGCCTCTAGAATCCGCCGGCCTGATACGCTCTTGCTATAACATACGACGGCTCATAAAATGCGCTGCAATTATAATTATCAATCACATCACAAAGCTCATCATTATATACTCTTATGATACCATCGACATAATTTTCCTTGGAGCTCATAGTATCAAGGATTAATCTTTGATATACGTTTCCCATTTCGAGAGCCGTCGGAATTTTTTCTGCCAAGTCCTTATCGACTTTCGTTATATCATAATCTCCTGATTTAAGCCCATAGTCATTAATCCAATCTTCTTCGACCTTTAACGGATTCTCCGAGTGCAGGACATTAGCAACACTAAGCAAATGATACAGGCCTTCTTTTCCTATCGTATTTACCACATAGCGATTCCTTTGATGGATATGACGAGCTACGCGTTCGATCATATAACAAACGAAATAAAGGTCATTTTTTTCTATTTCTTCATCCGGGAAATATTTATTTTTCACAATATCTCACTCCCTTCAAACTTGAGCGTCTTAAGAGCCTCTTCTGTACAAAAAACAATCTGATGCGTCGGATGATTAAATCTTACAATCTCCCAAAATGCATTTCTTGTAATACGACCTTCAACAAAATCCTCTACGAAATTCCAAATCTGATCATCTGCCATCGGACCTTCAACGATATCATAATCGTGAAGTGTTCCCCTTCTGCATTCTGCGACAAAATCGATCCATTCATCAGTCATCTCACCAAATGATTTAATTTTCAACTCTTTGTTTTCCGAATAATTATATCGATTAACAATAGAATTCCCCTTTCGGGTTAATGCCCATCTTTTTGCCTGTCGCTCAAATTTGGTACAGTAAAAACCATAACCAAAATCCTTGTAAAAACCATTTTGAAGAATACGCGGTTCTGCTACTTCTACATTACTTCCATGATAAACGATAGCTTTATCCATACTTCACTCCTAATTCTAGGATTAATCGATTACTATGCGATTTATAATTCCATCTATATTTTATCATAACCTATGATACATCGTAATGTGGGACCTGCAGGGCAGAGTCACTTACCCAGCACTTCCTTATATGATCTCTCTGTATCGATGATGAGAT